>JAKSSM010000070.1 GCA_024403065.1 Clostridia bacterium
ATGCACCAATATAAAGAACCGAAACTGATGTTTCGGTTTTTTTGTACCCTGAACCAGAATGTTACCGAAAAGTACGAAAGGAGTAAGAATGAGAGAGATTGTTTTTTGTCCTAAATGCGACTTCACTGGAAGTCTTGAATCAGGTGCAGCACTTCCAAGATGCCCTGGATGTTCTTCCAAACTTGTAAGAAGCTATATCTCAAAAAAGGAATGGGACTCATTCCCGGATGATCTTAAAGAACAGACAAGAGCAGAAGTCATTGCAGGTGATGAGGGAAGAGAAATCGAAACAAGAAACAATGTAGTTGAAACATATCTTGAAGAAATTGAAAAGCATACAAGAGCAACAAGAAACTGGGTTACTTTTATTGGAATTGTTGTACTTATTACTGTCACAGCAAAAATCCTCTTTGTAACATTCAATGCTGCAGCCATAATGAAGTTTGTACGCAGCATGTCACAGCTTTTTGGTATATCATTGCCATTCTAGAGTCATAGGGAGGCATCAGAATGATTACATATTACAGGCTGTTTGACCTTTTAAAAAGAAGAGAAATGAAGAACAGTGATCTTCTTAAAGTCGTATCATCCTCTACCCTTTCAAAGCTTAAAAAGGGAGAAACAGTAAGAACTGATACCCTTGAAAAGATCTGCGCTCTTTTAGGCTGTCAGCCAGGTGACATAATGGAAGTTGTAGAAATCGATAAAGATGAAGCAGCTGACAGAGCATATCTCTTAAACGATGACCTGATAGACTATGCACATAAAATCGGATAGAATAAATTCATACAAAAAAACACCCCGGAATAATCCGGGGTGTTTTTTTAGGTTAATAATCTAAACTCATAAGGAGTATTAAACTTCGTTATATGACTTTTCAAGAATTACATAGTCCTTGTAACGCTTGTCAGCCTGTTCCTGAGCTTCAGCAAAGAGCTGTTCTGCAATTTCAGGGAACTTGAGCTTAAGACCAGCATAACGTACTTCGCCGTTTAAGAATTCACTTACAGGAAGTGTTGGCTTCTTGTAGTCAAGTGAGAATGGCTTTTCTGTCTTGTCAGGGTTGTATCTGTAGAGTGGCCAGAGACCGCAGTCTACAGCCTTCTTCATTTCAGCCTGAACATTGTTCATACCAGCCTTGATACCATGGTTGATACATGGAGCGTAAGCGATGATGATTGAAGGTCCCTTATGTGCTGCAGCTTCGTTGCATGCGTTTACAAGCTGAGCTGAGCTTGCACCCATAGCTACTGATGCTACATATACATTTGGATAGCTCATCATAAGTCTTCCAAGATCCTTCTTTGCAGTCTTCTTTCCGCCATCAGCGAACTTAGCAGATGCACCTACTGGAGTAGCCTTTGATGACTGTCCACCAGTGTTGGAGTAAACTTCTGTATCTACTACGAAGATGTTGATGTCTTCACCTGATGCGATAACGTGGTCAAGTCCACCATAACCGATGTCATATGCCCAGCCGTCTCCACCGAAGAGCCATACAATCTTCTTTGCAAGTCTGTCGTCATAGAGCTTCATGAAGTCGATGAGATCCTTTGCTTCTCCTTCTTCAGCTGATGCCTTTAAAGCCTTCTTTAATGTTTCAGCAGCTGGAGTATTCTTGTCAAGGTCATCGAATGTTTCGAGCCATCCCTTGAGTGCTTCAGTAAGTTCAGCATTTACTCCAAGTTCGAGAAGTCTTTCTGCTCTCATCTTTAATCCTGCACGGTGCTGCTTGTTTGCAAGAACTACACCAAGACCGTTTTCAGCCTGGTCTTCGAAGAGTGTACCGTAGAATGCAGGACCACGTCCTTCTTTGTTCTTTGTATATGGAAGTGATGGGAATGCACCTGCCCATGCAAGTGAGCATCCTACACCATTTACCCAGTAAGTCTTTTCACCGAAGAGCTGAGTAAGGAGCTTTGCATATGGTGTTTCACCACAGCCTGCACATGCTCCTGAGAACTCAACAAGTGGCTGATAGAACTGTGAACCCTTAAGAGTCTTTCTGTTATATACATCAAGCTTGTCCTTAAGTGAAAGTGAGTAGTTCCAGTCTGTTTCATCTGCCATAGTCTTTTCATCGATAGGTACCATTTCAATAGCCTTATCCTTTGCAAGACATGAGCATGCACATGAGCCACAGCCTGAGCAGTCCATAGTACTTACCTGAAGGTGATACTTTAATCCCTTTGCACCCTTTGCATCAGCAAGCTTGTAGCCTTCTGGAGCATTAGCTGCTTCTTCTTCATCAAGAAGGAATGGACGAATTGCAGCATGTGGACATACAAATGTACACTGGTTGCACTGGAGACACTTTTCAGGATTCCATACAGGTACAGCTGGTGCAATACCACGCTTGTCGTACTTGGATGTACCAAGTTCAAATGTACCATCATAGTGATCCATGAATGCGGATACAGGAAGGTCATCACCTCTCTGACGGTTACATGGGATTACTACATTCTTTACGAATTCTGGTAATGAATCATCAACCTTCTTGTCATCAGTTGCGTTCTTCCATGATTCTGGGACATTTACCTTTACAGGGCTGTTTAAACCTGCATCAACTGCAGCAAGGTTCATGTTTACAACCTTTTCACCCTTCTTTGCATATGTCTTCTTTGCAGCGTCCTTCATGTACTTAACTGCATCTTCAATTGGCATTACGTTAGCAAGCTTGAAGAATGCTGACTGAAGGATAAGGTTGGCATGATTACCAAGACCAAGTTCTTTTGCAATCTTGTATGCGTCAACGATATACATCTGAACGTTGTGTTCAGCAATATACTTCTTTACTTCTGCTGGAAGCTTTTCATCAAGTTCAGCTTCACTCCAGCTTGTATTAAAGAGGAATGTACCGCCATCCTTGATTTCGTGAATCATATCATATCTGTTGATATATGACTGTGAGTGACATGCAAGGAAGTCAGCAGCCTTGATGAGATATGTTGAACGGATTGGCTTGCTTGAGAAACGTAAGTGGCTCTTTGTGATACCATATGATTTCTTTGTATCGTATTCGAAGTATGCCTGAGTATACTTTCCGGCATGGTCTCCGATAATCTTTGCAGAGTTCTTGTTAGCTCCTACTGTACCGTCTGAACCAAGTCCCCAGAACTTGCAGGAGATTGTGTCATCAGATTCAGTAATGAGTGGTTCCTTGACATCAAGTGAAAGGAATGTAACGTCGTCGTTTACACCGATTGTAAACATCTGCTTTCCGTCTTCCTTCATGTTGTCAAATACAGCCTTAAGCTGAGCTGGTGTTACGTCCTTTGATGCAAGACCGTATCTGCCGCCATAGATCTTTGGAGCATTTTCCATATTTGCAAATGCAGCAACAGTATCAAGATAAAGAGCTCCTGCAATTGCACCACCTTCTCTTGAACGGTCCATAGCAGTAATCTTCTTTACTGTCTTTGGAATAGCATTCAAGAAGTCCTTGATGGAGAATGGTCTATAGAGGTGAACCTGAAGAAGTCCAACCTTTTCGCCCTTGGCTGTAAGGTAATCTACTACTTCTTCAGCAGCCTGACATGCAGAACCCATTACAACCATAACTCTTTCTGCATCAGGTGCGCCGTAGTAGTTGAAGATATGATAGTCACGTCCTGTAATCCTGTTGATTCCTTCAAGGTATCCTTCAACAAGAGCAGGGATTTCATCATATGTTTTGTTATTAGTTTCAAGTTCCTGATAGTATACATCTGGACCCTGTACTGATGTTCTCATAAGAGGATGTTCAGGGTTCATTGCAATCTGATGGAAGCTTTCAAGAGCATCCTTATCAAGAAGCTTTTCAACTTCCTTTAAATCGATCATTTCAATCTTCTGGATTTCGTGTGATGTTCTGAATCCATCAAAGAAGTGAACGAATGGAATTCTTGTTTTGATTGTTGTAAGGTGAGCAATGGCTGCAAGGTCCATTACTTCCTGTACGCTTGATGTAGCGAACATGCATACGCCTGTTGGACGACAGGACATAACATCCTGGTGGTCACCAAAGATGTTGTTAGCATGCTGAGCAACTGATCTTGCCGCAATATGGAATACTGATGGCATTCTGTGACCAGTCATGATGTACATGTTTGGAATCATAAGGAGTAAACCCTGTGATGATGTGAATGTAGTTGCAAGAGCACCTGCTTCAGCTACACCGTGAAGTGCACCTGCAGCACCAGCTTCTGACTGCATTTCAACAAGAGTTACCTGCTGACCAAACATATTCTTTCTTCCGGCAGCTGACCATTCATCAACCTTTTCACTCATTGGTGAGGAAGGTGTGATTGGGAATATGGCAGCTACTTCTGTGAAGTGATAAGCAACGGTAGCGCAAGCTTCGTTACCGTCCATAGTTTTAAAAACTTTTTCGGACATTTCTGATATATTTCCTTTCTTACGACTCTAGATCCATCCCTGAGTCAATAATATTATTCCAGTTACAAACAGTGTCGGTATACTTACCAGCATCGTTATGAATGTTGCCTCATTGGCAAATGCTCCGTCTCCTCCTGAACCTTCTACAAGTATTCCGCAGTTGGATGCAACAGGAAGTGCATGTATAAGGCACATGGCACCAAGTGCAGGTCCCTTAAGACCAACAAGCATCGAGAAAAGAACTGCGAATGTTGGAGCTACGAGGAACTTTACAAGAGTAAGGATTATAAGGGGTTTTGTATTTCTCACATCATGACCGGTTGCAATACTGCATCCGATATAGAAAAGAGAAACAGGTGTTGTGGCTGATGCGAATCCGTTTATCGGTGCATAGGCAAAATCAGGAAGCCCTACTGGAAGCATCTTTAGAATGAGTCCAAGTACCGTTCCGATTATTATGGGATTCTTAAGAATCTTCAGGAAAAGACTCCTGAAATCCACACCCCTTTCGCTGTCAACCATTACTGTTGTTACAACAACAATGAGGATGTTCAGAAGGGCTGTACCTACTATTACAAGGGCAGCGAAGCATGCATAACCTTCATCGGTCATTACATCTGCTGCAATTGCAAGTCCAATCAGTGAGAAATTCGTCTTCCACTGGCATGCTGCAAAAGCAGCAGCAGTGTCATTTCTTGAACAGACCTTCTTTGCAATAACCACACTTATAAGTATCCATACGATAGTAAATCCTGTGTATGTAAGACAGAGTGATGTGAGTGATGTACCATCAAGATGCGATTTGTATGAAGTTCTGAATACAAGGCATGGCATAAGCACATTGAATATGATTTTGGAAATGGCAGAAAGCTCTGCCTTTCCAAATCTGAAGACCTTGTATGCAAGAACTCCCGCTAAAGCGTAGACAACCAGAGGAATGATGGCGTCTACCATAATCTTTATGTTACTCAAAATCCACCTTTACCTGACCGAATTCACCAAAATCAACAACAAACTTGTCTCCTGCAACTGCAGGAACTGCTGCACTTAATGCTCCTGAAAGTACAAGGTCTCCTTCATCAAGAGTTGTACCATACTGACCTAAGCAGTATGAAAGCCATGCAACGGATTCAGCAGGGTCACCTAATACAGCTGAACCTTCACCACTGTTGATGAGTTCACCGTTCTTGAAGAGATCCATATGAATCTTTCTTAAATCAACTTCCTTTGGATCAATCTTCCTGTCACCAAGGAGATACATTCCGCAGGATGCGTTATCTGAAATTGTGTCTACGATTGTAAGCTTCCAGTTTGCAATACGGCTTCCTACAACTTCAATTGCAGGAACTGCATATTCTGTTGCTTCAAGCACTTCTTCAGCAGTAACCTTTCCTCTTAAAGGCTTCTTGAGTTTGAAAACGAATTCGCCTTCTACTCTTGGCTGAATTACAGTGTTTGCTGGAACTACACCAGTTTCGGATACATCCATGCTCTTGTAGAGATATCCGTAGTCTGGCTGATCTACACCAAGTGACTTCTGCATTGCAAGGGATGTAAGACCAATCTTCTTTCCAGTGATAACTTCACCGTTAGCAAGCATTCTGTCCTTGTTCATACCTTGGATAGCATATGCATCGTCAATTGTAAGTCCTTCATATTCTGAAGTAATCTGTGGGATTGTGTAGTATCCCTTGTCTGCAGCCCATAAGCTGTCTGCAATCTTCTTGATTAAAGCTCTGTCCTTGCCACATGTGAAACCAGCTGAACCTAATGTGTCAGTTACGATTTCAACAGTATCACCAGGGTGAATCATCTGTGCAGCTGTAGCTGCGCCAAGAAGGATTACCTGACCAGCCTTGAGCTCGATTCCTTCCTTACCTAAACTTCTGTGAAGGTAAACGAGGGATTCAAATGGGTTTTCAAGGATAGCAAAGGATGAGCCTTCTCCCTTTACTTCACCATTAATTACAAGCTTCATGCTTACGTTCTTTAAATCTACATTTTCTGGTGGATATGGAACCCATTCACCAGTCTTGTATGCTGCTGATGAGCAGTTGTCTGCAATTACATCAGGAAGAGTAAACTTAAAATCCTTGTATCTTGAGTCAATTACTTCAAGAGCAGGAGCAACCCAGCCGATTGCCTTTTCAAGTTCTTCTCTTGTTGCACCAATCTTTACGTCTTCCTTCATCTTGAATGCGATTTCAGGTTCAGCCTTTGGATGGATGCGGTATACGAATGACATTGTGTGGTCTTTGATGTCCCATTCATCAAGAAGAACACCATAGATAGGGCTGTCGCAGCCCATCTGAACCATCTTTGCCATACTTGTGAAGCCCATCTTGTATCCGGAGATGATTCCACCATCTTCAACATACTTCTTCATGACTTCTCTCTGATATACATATGACTGAGGAATATCAAATTCACCATATGTATCAGTTACTTTTACGATTTCATAAGCACCTTTCTGTGCTTCATAGATTGTTTCAACTAAAGTCTTCATTTATGTCCTCCAGTTATATCACGACTTTATATATGCAAATCCTTCAGCCTGAAGGTCAATCATGGTAATGGCAGATGAAAGAACAGTTTCGCATCCTGCTTTTTCAAGGTCAGCAGGAAGTTCTATGTTTCTGAGTTCCATAGCCTTTCTGCAGAAACGGATTTTTACACCCTTTTCGATAGCCTGAAAGATTCTCTTTCTCTGGATTTCTGTTTCTTCATCCTCTGGCACCATAATCTTTACAGCATCGGCATTTGCAATAATATAGATTTCAGGTACTTCATTTCTTAATGCCGCTACATCAATAGCGTTCATTGAACTGTTGAAAGTGGTCTTCCACTTGGAAAGTTCATTGATATGAAATATTGCCTTCATTTCTCCTCCCTAGCCCTTAAATGGTGTGAATACCTGCTTGTTTACTACAGGAAGGATTTCTGCGCCATTAAAGAAATCAATGATGTTCTTTGCTGCGCCTGATGACATGTTCATCATTGCTCCGTCACTTGCTGCTGCAATGTGAGGTGTAAGGAGAACGTTTTCACAGCTGAATAAAGGATTATCAAGCTTTGGTGGTTCTACTTCGAATACATCGAGCATTGCACCTGCAATCTTTCCTGAATTAAGTGCTTCAGCAAGATCAGCTTCGTTTACGATTCCGCCACGTGCAGTATTGATTAAAACTGCATTCTTCTTCATCTTTTCAAAGCTTGATTTATTGATGAGGTTAACTGTTTCTGGCATCTTTGGAACGTGGATTGATACTACATCTGAAAGTGGAAGCATTTCATCTACTGTTTCATACTTCTTGATTCCTGATGCAGCAAGGTTTTCAGCACTTACAAATGGGTCATAGCCGATTACGTTCATACCGAATCCGTCATGTGCAATGTGTGCAACGTATCTTGCGATAGCTCCGCATCCTACAAGGCAGATTGTCTTTCCTTCAAGAACTTCATTGGAGAATCCAAGCTTTGTAAGGATTCCTGTAAGTCCGCCAGGCATGTTGCAGGCACCGGATCTTAAAAGAGCCTGAGCCTTTTCATATCTCTTCATAAGGTAAAGAGCACCACCTAATGTGTGTTCAGCAACTGAGTGAGCATTGGCAGCAGTTGTAACTGTTACGATTACACCATGCTTTGTACATGCTTCAACATCAATCTGATCAAGACCTACACCATGACGGCTTACAATCTTAAGTTTCTTTGCTGCAGAAAGGATGTTTTCATTTACCTTTGTTGCTCTTACAAGAAATGCATCTGCATCTACGATAAGAGACTTTATTGTTTCTTCACTTGGATCTGGTGCAATTACCACATCAAAG
>JAKSSM010000071.1 GCA_024403065.1 Clostridia bacterium
TGTAGGAAAGCTTGTATGCGCTTCGAATATTAACAACGTGCTTACTACTTTCATTGAAACAGGTGTGTATGATGCAAATCTTCCTTTCCATAATACAATGGCACCAAGTATTGATATCCTTGTTTCATCAAACCTTGAAAGACTCCTCTATATGCTTTCAGGTGATTCAGAAAAGGTAGCATCATACATGAAGAGCCTGAAAGAAAATGGAAAATATGAAGTAGATTCTGAAATCCTCAAAAAAGTCAAGGAAAGCTTTGTTGGTTTCTACAGCAACGAAGATGAAGTTGCAGCTGCCATAAAAGAAGTATACGAAAAGTACAACTACCTCATTGATACCCATACAGCAGTATCCTACTGCGCAGCAAAGAAGTTCAAGGGAGAAAACAGAAAGGTAATCCTTTCAACTGCCTCCCCATACAAATTCTCAAAGGCAGTATATAAGGCAATTGATGGAACTGATATTCCTGACGACCTTGATACAATTGACAAGCTGAACAGTTTAACTGGTGTTCCTGCGCCAAAACCTCTTAAGGACCTGAAATCGCTCGAGGTAAGATTCAATGAAGTCGTATGCAAGGACGATGCAGAAAGAGTAATTCTTGAAAAGCTTATGGAAATGGAGAACATGTTATGATAAGAATTGCAGTACCTGCAACAAGTGCAAACCTGGGAATCGGTTTTGACTGCCTTGGTATTGCACTTGATATATATAACTATTTCGAATTTGAAGAAAGAGACAAGTGGGAATTCAGTGGTTTTGAACCACAGTATGAGAATATGGATAACCTTTTTGTAAAGGCATATCTTAAGGCAATGGACCGAATCGGTAAAAAGGCAAAGCCTCTGTATGTCGGAATAAAGCAGAATATCCCAATCTCCCGTGGTCTTGGCTCATCCGCTGCCATGTCAATTGCAGGCATCTGTGCAGCAAGCATGCTTAACGGCGCATCCTTATCAAAGATGGATGCAATAAAGCTTGGAACAGAACTTGAAGGTCACCCTGACAATGCAGCACCTGCACTTCTTGGAAACCTTTCCATCTGTTCAGGAGATATGATTATAAACCGTAAGATATCTGACAAGTATTTCTTCCAGCTCTGGATTCCAGAATATGAGCTCCGTACTGAAGAAGCAAGAAAGGTAGTTCCACTCACATTTGAAAGAAAAGATGTAGTAGGAAATATCGGATCTGCTCTTGTCGGAATCGATGGCCTTATAAACGGCAACGATGAACAGCTCATCAAGCTTTCAGAAGACAACATCCATGAGCCATACAGAAAGAAACTCATTCCTGACTTTGAAACAATAAAGAAGTATGCCTTAAGAAAAGGAGCACTTGCATTTATGATTTCAGGCTCGGGCTCCACATGTATTTCAATTCACAGATATGATTTTGACACTGACGATTTTCCAAAGACTGAAGTTCAGTGGAATACAGTAAAAACCAGAGTATCAGAGAAAGGAGCGCACATATGTCCAACGAGTTTATAATCATCCGAAAAGATGTTCTTCCTGAATTCTTTGAAAATGTCTTAAAGATCAAAAACGGACTTCAGGATGGCACATACGAAAACATTACAGTTGCCTGCCATGAGAACAACATCTCCCGTTCCACATACTACAAGTACAAGGATTCAGTATTTGACTATGTGACTGACAGTGTAAACAAACGTGCAACAATTGCTCTTATCCTTTCCCATAAAGCTGGAGCCTTAAGTCAGGTTTGTGAAATGCTTTCAAAGGACAATATCTCCATTATGACCATTTCACAGTCACTCCCTATTGCAGAAAAAGCTTCAGTTCTTGTTTCTGTTGATGTATCAAACATGGAATACAGAATTGAAAAGCTTCTTGACAAACTGAACAAAGCTGACTACGTTGTATCAGCAACACTCCTTGCAATTGAATAATTAAAAAGCGGATAGCCTGAGCTATCCGCTATTTATTTTAGAAAATCTTTACGTATTCTTCTCTTCCAGGACCTACTGAAACGTACTGAACCTTGCATTCAGTTTCCTTTTCAATAAATCTGATGTAGTCCTTTGCTGATTCTGGAAGTTCTTCATATGTTCTGCACTTTGAAACATCGCCGAAACCTGGGAGATATTCAATAACCGGCTTAGCGCGGTTAAGCTTTTCGCCTGTTACGAAATCCTTTGTGATTTCTCCATCGATTTCATATGCAGTACATACTGGAATTCTGTCAAGGTAAGCAAGTACGTCCATCTTTGTAAGAGCGATTACATCAGCACCCTGACATAATACTCCGTATCTTGATGCTGGTACATCGAATGGACCAACTCTTCTTGGTCTTCCAGTTGCGGCACCATATTCTCCGCCTGCTTTTCTTAATTCTTCAGCTTCTTCACCAAACATTTCAACAACGAATGGACCTTCACCTACGCAAGTGGAATATGCCTTCATGATACCGATTGAGCAGTCAATCTTCTTTCCAGGGATTCCTGCGCCGATTGGACCATAGGATGCGAGTGTAGTTGATGATGATGTATATGGATATATACCATAGTCAATGTCACGAAGAGCACCAAGCTGTGCTTCGAACATGATGTTCTTTCCTTCCTTTACAGCGTTGTTGAGGAATGATGAAACATCACAGATGTATGGCTTTACGATTTCGCCGTACTTTAAGAGCCACTGAAGCATTTCATCATATGAAATTGGTTCGTGACCATAGGCATTTACAGTAAGGTTCTTCCATTCAACGATACCCTTCAGGTTTTCCTTAAGAGCTTCTGTATTTAAGAGGTCTCCTGTTCTGACACCCTTCTTGATATATTTATCTGAATATGTAGGTCCGATACCTCTCTTTGTTGAACCGAACTTCTTGTCAGCAAGTCTGTCTTCTTCAAGACAGTCCTGAAGCTTGTCATATGGCATACATACGATAGCCTTGTCGCTGATCTTGAGGTTTTCTGGAGAAATCTTGAATCCCTTAGCCTTGAGTCCTTCGATTTCATTAACAAGATGTTCAAGGTCAATTACCATACCATTACCCATTACATTTACAGTATCTTCTCTTGAGATACCTGATGGGATAAGGTTAAGTACGAATTTACCATGTTCATTAACAATTGTGTGACCGGCATTGTTTCCGCCCTGATAACGGCATACGATGTCATAATCGGATGAGAGGAGGTCAACCATTCTGCCCTTTCCTTCATCACCCCAGTTGATTCCTACGATTGCAGTAAGCATAACTATTTGCCTTCTTTCCTGAATGATTCTATACGTTTACAGTTGCATTTATTTCTTCAACTGATTCTGATGCAAGTCTTTCTCTTACATAGGCCACAAGTTCCTCTGTCTGTTCCTTTGCACGACCAGTGAAATTACTTTCTTCAATAATTCTGTCAATATCTTCTCTTGTAAGACCGAATACAGGGTCATTTGCAATTCTGTCCAAAAGGTCATTGTCACAGCCTTCAAGCTTGATTGCCTTTCCTGCAGCAACAGAATGAACACGGATTGCTTCATGAAGAGCCTGTCTGTCACCACCCTGCTTTACACAGTGCATGAGAATGTTTTCAGTAGCCATGAATGGAAGTTCTTCCATAAGGTGCTTCTTTACAACATTTGGATATACTGTGAGTCCTGAGATGATATTGATATATAAAGTGAGGATTCCATCTACAGCAAGGAATGCTTCTGGGATGGAGATTCTCTTGTTGGCTGAGTCATCAAGGCTTCTTTCAAGCCACTGAGTTCCTGCAGTAAATGCAGGGTTAAGTTCGTCTGACATGACATATCTTGCAAGAGATGTGATTCTTTCACTTCTCATTGGATTTCTCTTGTATGCCATAGCAGATGAGCCTACCTGACCTGATTCGAATGGTTCATCGAATTCCTTCATATGTGAAAGGAGTCTTACGTCTCCTGAGAACTTCATTGCTGACTGAGCAATTCCTGAAAGAACTGAAAGTGAGAAGTAGTCAACCTTTCTTGTGTAAGTCTGTCCTGCAACAGCATAGGCTTCTTCAAAGCCAAGCTTTTCGCAGATCTTCTTTTCAAGAGCCTTTACCTTTACCTGATCTCCATTAAAGAGTTCCATGAAGCTTGCTGATGTTCCTGTTGTACCACGGCATCCAAGGAGCTTGAGATTTCCGAGAACGAAGTCAAGGTGATCAAGGTCCATCATAAGGTCCTGAAGCCAGAGTGCTGCACGCTTACCTACTGTTGTAGGCTGTGCTGCCTGGAAATGTGTATATGCAAGAGTTGGGAGCTCCTTATACTTTTCACAGAAGTTGGCAAGTTCTGATATAGCCTTTAAAAGAAGCTTTCTTACACGAAGAAGTGCATCTCTCTGAAGAATAATATCAGTATTGTCTCCTACGTAGCAGCTTGTAGCACCAAGGTGAATGATTGGCTTTGCATCTGGACATACGAGACCGTATGTGTAGATATGAGCCATAACATCGTGACGTACTACCTTTTCACGGGCAGCTGCTGTTTCAAAGTCGATATCATAGATGTGTTCCTTCATCTGTTCAATCTGAGCGTCAGTAATATCAAGTCCAAGTTCCTTTTCAGATTCAGCAAGTGCAATCCAGAGCTTTCTCCATGTAGAAAACTTTCTGTTGTCTGAAAAGATTTCCTGCATTTCTTTTGAAGCGTAACGTTTGCATAAAGGATTTTCGTAGATTTCGTGCATAAGAATACTCTCCCTGTCATTTCTAAAAATATACAAGACGTCCACCTAGAAATAGTCTAAATGAACGTCTTTCTGAAATACATAAAAATATTACCACCAGCACAAACTCATGTCAATTTTTTTAGTGAAAAACATAAAAAAATATTTACATTTATTTACTTTTTGATATAATTTTCTTTGTTATATGAAGGAGGGACAACATGAAGGAATACAGCCCAGTAAAAGAAGGTAAAGTCAGAGAACTCTATGACATTGGTGACAGAATGATTCTCGTTGTAACAGACAGAATCTCAGCATTTGACCATATATTAAAGAACAAGGTAAAAGATAAGGGAATTATCCTTACTCAGATTTCAAAGTTCTGGTTCGATTTCACAAAGGATATCGTAAAGAACCATATGCTTTCAACAGACACAAAGGATATGCCTGAATTCTTCCAGAATGGTGATTTTGAAGGAAGATCCATGATGGCAAAGAAGCTCAACATGCTTCCTGTAGAATGCATCGTAAGAGGCTACATCACAGGTTCAGGATGGGCATCATACAAGAAGAACGGTACAGTATGCGGTATCACACTTCCTGAAGGATTAAAGGAATCAGACAAGCTTCCAGAACCAATCTATACACCAAGTACAAAGGCTGAACTTGGGGATCATGATGAAAACATCTCCTTCGAACAGTCAATCGAAGTACTTGAAAAGCTTTACCCAGGTCGTGGTGAAGAATATGCAACCAAGATTAAAGACTACACAATCGCAATCTACAAGAAGTGCGCTGAATATGCTCTTTCAAAGGGAATCATCATTGCTGATACAAAGCTTGAATTCGGTCTTGATGAAAAGGGAGAAGTAGTATTAGGAGATGAAATCCTTACACCAGACTCATCAAGATTCTGGCCACTTGAAGGATATGAAGCAGGACACGGTCAGCCATCATTCGACAAGCAGTTCTTAAGAGACTGGCTTACAGCTAACCCTGAATCAAACTTCGAAGCTCCAATGGATATCATTGAAAAGACAAGAGCAAAATATCTTCAGGCTTATGAACTTTTAACAGGAAAGCCACTTTTCTAATAAAGACAATCAAAAACGGGATGAACAGAAAATGGGTTCACCCCGTATTTTTTTGTCTGAATATTAGCCCTGAGCAACGATAACTCTGATTCTTCCCTGTGGTTCAGCGTAAGCTGCTCCGATTTCTCCACCAAGGTTGAACTTGATGAAGTTAACGAGTGCTTCGTCCATAGGAATTGATGTATCAAAGCCCTTTCCTGCATCATATGCGCGCTTGAATGCATAGTATGTATCTCCACCAGCTGCGCAGAAGTTGTTTGTTACTACTGCATATGTAGCTGTAGGGTCAAATGGCTTTCCGTTTACTTCAAGAATCATAACTCTTCCGCAAGTCTTTGGAGCATGATATGTTGAGTCTGGATATTCATCGCCTTCGTCGAATGCAACTGTAGTGTCAATGCTGATCTTCATTCCAGCAATCTGAGGGAATCCTCCGATAGCTTCTGGAGTTGAATATGTTGATGCTTCAAGTGCTTCCAAGAGTTCTGCACCTGTGATGTAGTTTACAGCGATTGTGTTTCCGAATGGAAGAACTGTCTTGATTGTTGATCTTGATACGTCACCAGCGTCAACTGAAGCTCTGATTCCGCCTCCGTTTGTAACTGCTACTACCATATCCTTTTCAACTTCAAGCTTAGTTTCGTTTGTAGCGCTCCAGAGAAGTGCGTCACATACAAGGTCACCTAAGTTGGTTTCACCTGATCTTACGTTAGCCTTAACACCATCAAGTGCTACTGCTGATGTTGCAAACTTTGCGCCGAATTCAGCATCTACTGTTGATATAACATTCTTTGCAGTTGCAAGTACGTCAGCATCCTGAGCAAGCTTTGCTGTTTCAATAAGTTCGTTTGAAACAATCTTCTTTGTCTTGTTGTCGATTACAACACATCCGATGTTAGCGAATTCAGTACCAGTACTCTGGATTGCTTCGCCCTTTTCACCCTTTGTCATTACTGTATGTGAGTGTCCATCGATAATCATATCGATTCCAGTTGTGTTTGCCATTACGTCTGTTGAACGGTTTCCTGCTGATTCTTCATCAACACCAAGGTGAGCAAGACAGATTACTACGTCTGCTGCCTTCTTTAACTTGTCAGCTTCTTCCTGAGCTACCTTGTAAAGGTCTTCCTTTTCAGTGAATGTAAGGCCTTCAATTGTTGATGGGTTAACCTTTGTCTGAGTTTCTGGTGTGTGAAGTGCAAAGAATCCTACCTTGAGTCCACCAACCTTGATTACTGCTTCAGAATCATAGATTGTCTTTCCATCCTTGTAAACGTTTGAGCAGAGAACCTTGAAGTTTGCCTTTTCGAGATTCTTCTTCAATGTGTCGAATCCGAAGTCAAATTCGTGGTTACCAAGTGCTACTACATCATAACCAGCCTGGTTCATGAGAGTTACAGCACTTTCACCTTCTGAAATACTTACATAGATGTTTCCGTTTGTGAAGTCACCAGCGTCAGCAAGTATTACTGAACCGCCTTCTTTTTCGATTTCAGCCTTTAAAGCTGGTAAATAGGAATATCCTTCAACTGCGCCATGAACGTCGTTAGTATGAAGAATTACAGTCTGTCCTGCATACTTTCCTGAGCCCTTTTTCTCCTCCTTCTTGATTGTCTGTACGCCGCTTCCGCATGCTACAAGAGAGAGAACCATAAGAGCTACAAGAAGAAGAGAAACTGCCTTTTTAAGGTTTCTTTTCATTTTTGCCTCCTAAAAATAAATACTACCTTTATAAAATATTGATATATATAAGAAAATGCTTTCGCATTTACCTATCAGCTGAACTAGTGGTTTGCTTTCGAAAATGGGCAACGTTTACCGATGCACTGATTGTTCTTTGGTGAGAAATCGCAGATTACTTCAGGCTTTTCCATTTCAACCCCGAAGTTTTCCTTGATGTAGTCAATTGCATTAAGGATTGAAAGGAATGAATCACGCTTGCAGCATCTTGGCCCGCCAACAGTACCGATGGCATTAAGGGATCTTGCTGTCATTCTGTTTGCAAGTCCGAATTCCTCAACAGCAAGTGGATTTGATTTTGAAAGAATTGCAACAGCAATGCCTGAACTTACTGCAGCTCCACATGACCCCCAGAAGCCACAGATTCCTCCAGGAACCTGTCTTCCACGGGAAATGACCTCATCCAGTGCTTTGGAAAGATCCAGGTCTCCACCGGCATTTTTATAGGCTGTAAGGATGGCTGCACCTACCATTACATGGTGTTCCGGACCATGCATATGACAGAATGGCATCTGCATCATCCCTCTTACTATTTCTATCGGATTCTTTGATTCGGACTCAAGGCAGTATCCACGGATTGCATCCAGTCCCTTTGTGTGACACTGGTTGCATACATAGTGACCATTTATGCAACGCGTCTTGCTCATCTCACGTCTGTGACAGATGGCACATTCCAT
>JAKSSM010000072.1 GCA_024403065.1 Clostridia bacterium
TTATGTTAATCTTCTTTTTAAGTTCACAGTAATCAGCTTCTTCAACTGTTATTAACATCATAGGTGCCTTATTCTCATCATATCTCTTCATTGGAGAAAATCTGAGAGAAAGCACACCATTTTTAAGTTCTTTTACAGTTGCCTTACATCTTCTATGACCGAGGAGAACCCAGTTTGTCCATTCTGTTCCCCAGAATTTTCTTGTTCTTCTATACTCAGTATACTCTGTTCTTACCTCTTTCATGGCATTCTGAATGCCTGTAAACACAGAATTGTCACCATAACAGTTTGCTGCCTTTATACGCGCTCTTATTGCAAGATCTGCCTGAAGATAATAGTGATATGCTATGCGAGCACTTTTTCTCTCTCCGATTTCGTCCCTGAAGCAGTTTCCTATACGAAGAGCAGCATCAGCAAACTTGCCTGTTACCTCCCCTTTTCTAAAGCGCTTGACATTTTCGTTATATACTGACCAGTACAAATGGTTTGCTGAGTCCACATCTTTTACTACACCATATCCGTGACTCAGCATATCTGCAAGCTTATATGTGCTTTCAAAGTACGAATAAGCATGGCCTATACTGAAATATTTGAATGCTTCTTCATACTGAGGAATACCACCGTTGCATCTTCCATAATAGTAGATATATCCAAGAGTATTTGCTGCAGATGCATCTCCTGTCATATTGTAGTAGTCAATAAAGGAATCTCTTGCCTTTACCCAGTCATTTGGATATACCTTTGTTCCACAGTAGTAGCAGTATCCTCTTTTTCTGATGGCTTCCTTGTCTTTTTTCTCATCGCACAGATAGTCAAGGCACTCTTTAAAAAGTCTCTGAGTTTTCTCCGACTCACTATCAATGGAATCTTCGTCGAACTGATTTACAATCTTATGTCTGAAATAATCAGAATACTCTTTACCATCTGATTCTACCCATTTGCTTAACAGTTCTTCTAAAGGCTCCCACTCTTTTTCACTAATCTCACACTGATACTGCCAATCCAACAACCAGAGCAAACCAAACGCAAGATCCACTGCACGATTAATGATATCCTTTTCTGTCACTTCATCTCTTATTATTCGATCTGTTTCATGCGGTAAAATATAATCTTCAAGATCGCGCAAAAGTATTTCAAGCCATATGCATGCTGTTTTTGCTGGTTTCTTTGCGTATACTCTCACTCCAGCAAGAAAATCCGCAGCAGTAATCCTGTATGGTTCAGAATCCATTACAAGTTCTGATAAAACGAATCCAGTACCGGCTGTTATTTCTTCTATTGAAATTTCACCTCTTACAAATGGACCAAGCTGTGACGATTTTACTTTTGGTATAGTCGCAGGCACAAGTTCACACATATCAAATACTGTTCCCTCTGGCTGGCAATCTGCCATGCTCCTTAGAAACAGTGTAACATGGTCACCGCGAACATCCATTATCTCGCCTACTTCGCCACTTTCAATTACTTTGGCATATTCATCAATTTTAAACATCTCATTTTCCCTTTCTATTAGTATTATGCCATTAGCAGCTTACCCCTATCCAGAATCTTCTGGTCTCTAATTGCAAATTTTATTTCTAAATCAATATCTATATTCTCATCAGTAAAGTCTCTGCATGCCTTTATTGCAATCTTCCATGCAAGGTCCACAGGATACCCGAATATTCCTGCGGAAATGAGTGGAAAACCAATGGACTTTATGCCGTTCTCCTTTGCAAGTTCAAGTGAAGCAATATATGCGCTGTAAAGGATATGATCCCTGTCTTCATGTTCACTGTATCTTGGACCTACTGCATGAATAATATATGGACATAAGTCATAACCCTTTGTGATTACTGCAGATCCTTCTTTACAGCCTCCAAAGGTGTTACACTCTTTCTGGAGTCTGTGATAGCCTGCAGCATCGAATATGGCACCGCATACACCAGACCCTGCTTCGAGCCTGTCGTTTGCAGCATTTACAATCGCTTCTGTTCCGATTTTTGTAATATCACATTTAATTAATTCTATAGTGCCCATATATCCTCCTAGTCAAGGTCTTCATCATCCCCCATAATGATATCAGCCATTTCCATATTATATCCGATATCATCCTCATCATCTGAAAAAGGGGAAATGTCATCATCTTTTTTCCTGTCGGCTTCCTTCATTACACCACTGAGAAATCCAAAGGATATGTTTTTTACAACGGTATATATGAGCCAGCAGAAAAGCAGTGCTGCTATAAGTTTCATTTGCATTCTCCTTATATGTATTTCCAGGTATATATTACCACATTCATTTCCAAATTGTTATTGCTAGAAAAACGGGTATATAGGCCTTTTTATGTATCCTTTCTTATTCCGTGCTTCTCTGGCCTTCTTTACAGCTAAAAATGGAAGCATAAAAATGAATACTATCCCATAAAACAGATAAATAGGTCCCATAATAAGAAGAAATGTAACAATCGCAACAAGCATAAATTACCTCCCTAATCATCACCAAACAGAATGTCAGCCATTTCCAGATTGTATCCTATATCATTCTCATCATCAGAGAATGGGTAAATATCCCTCTTCTTTTGTACTACAGACTTATTTCCCATATCATCTACATACGTTACTGTTACGTTAACTTCAACAACTTGCGTTGCTTCACTTTCCTCAGGTTCTCTGGATTTCTTTACAGCCTTTATTATTGCAACGGGTATGTCAAAAAGAACCAGTTTAACCAGTGCCATCGCTATCGCGAGCATATATCCCAGAATTTTAAATCCCCAGATTATACTTAAAAATATCAACATTATAAGAATTTCCATACTTTTCTCCCTGTCATTAACCTTTATCCCTGATTTTTGTCTGTTCTTTACTTAATTATACAAAAACACTATGTCCAATAAACCACCCAACAAAAAGATGAGGCCTATAGTTAATTGCAAAAGTAAATGCAATTTTTTGACCCTTTTTTACCTGATAAAAGCAAGCATACATTTGACTCTTTCATTTTCAGTTATAAGAAACATGCTGCAATATAAAAGAGGAAGTTTAATCTTCCTCTCTCTCATCACTTCTTAAGTATTCATTGTATTTCCTGTTGGAATTTTCAAGTATGTGCTTGTCAACAATCTTTTCCCTTTCACTCAGTATTGCAAGCATTTCGTCTGCAACCTCTTCAAAAGAAACAAGCCCGATTCTTCCAATATATCCACACATCCTCTGTGAGGTCCATTCAGTATTCATATACTGAGAAATGGAATGGGCGAATTCCTTTGGATATCCTGCCTTAACCATTACCGTATATACTTTTAAACCATAATCTTCTTTCCTGTCCATATTGCAACTCTTCTTCAGTTTTAATTCAAGTCTATCTCAAGTCTAATTCAAGTTTATCTCAATTGCAAGGGAGTCTGATAAACAAAAAGGATATCGCAGAAGCGATATCCTGTCCTCTATATTTCTCTTCTTCCTTCCAGTGCCTTAAGAAGTGTTACTTCATCGGCATATTCCAGGTCTCCTCCAACAGGAATACCGTGTGCTATACGGCTCACCTTTATTCCACTTGGCTTTATGAGTCTTGAAATATATACTGCAGTAGCTTCACCCTCAATTGTAGGGTTTGTTGCTACAATTATTTCCTTTACATCGCTTCCCTGAAGACGTGTTATAAGCGACATGAGATTGATATCCTGTGGACCTATTCCCTCAACTGGAGATATGGCTCCATGAAGGACATGATAGAGTCCCTTGTAGTCATCAAGGCTTTCCATGGCAATTACATCCTTTGGAGATTCAACAACACAGATTGTCTCATGGTCACGGGATGCATCACTACAGATTCCACATGGCTCCTGGTCTGTCAGATTCCCACATACGGAACATCTTTTAAGTGATCTTTTTGCATTTGTAAGAGCTTCAGAAAATCTTTCAACTTCACTCTCTTCCATTGAAAGCACATGGAAAGAAAGACGCTGTGCTGTCTTCATTCCAACGCCTGGAAGTTTTGCAAATTCATTTATAAGGTTCTGTAAAGGTTTAGCGTATTTTACCATTAGAATCCAAGTCCAGGAATGTTAAGGCCTCCTGTCACCTTTGACATTTCTTCGTTTGAGATTTCGTCAATCTGACGTAATCCTTCGTTTACTGCAACCATGATAAGGTCCTGAAGCATTTCGATATCATCTGGATCAACTACATCCTTTGAAAGAACGATTTCCTTTACTTCCTTCTTTCCTGTAACTGTTACAGATACAGCACCACCACCAGAAGTTGTTGTAACTTCCTTTGCTTCGATTTCAGCCTGCTTTTCTTCCATCATTGACTGCATTCTTGTGAGTGCCTGAAGCTGCTGCTGCTGACTTGGCTGCTGCATTTTCTTAACTTTTCCTGCTCTCATTCCTTTTCCCATTTTTTCTATTCTCCTTTTATTCTAAAGTTATTTTCATTCCCAGGAAATCTTCTGCCTTTTTCTTTACCTCTTCAGCATCAGGTCCCTTTTCTTCTTTCTTTTCTGCAAGTTCGAGATTCATTCTCATTGGACGGTTCAGCTTTTCAGTCATGAACTTTTCGATGAAGCTTCTCTTCTGTTCTGCCATCATGCTGGCAAAGCGTGATGTGCATGAAACAAGGAAAGTCATCTGATCAATTCTTTCCAGTTCAGTACCTGTCTTTACAACAGTAAATGAACCTCCCATTTCCTTTTCACCTGCTGATATTACATCCTGCCAGACTTCAGCAAGCTTTCCGTTTTCTACTTCTAGTCCGTCTAAAACTGCTTTCTTGTTTTCTTTCTTTACATACTCCTTTGGCGTTTCAACAGGAGATTCTGCTTTTACAGGGTCTTCTTTCTTTTCAGTCTTTTCAACAGGTCTTGCCACTTCCTTTACAGGTTCTTTTTTTCTTGGTTCAACTGTATCCCTGTAGTCTCTTGCTGATATGGATACAATGGCAAGCTCAAGAAGAACTCTTGACTGAGTGGAATATCTGGAATCATTTATTGTCTTTGAAAGCTTCAGGATTGCATCATTTATCTCCTCAATTGAGATATGCATGCTCTGCTCTCTTACCTTACGGATATTGTCCCCTGACATGTTAAGAAGATCTTCAGGATTCTTTATGAATTTTGTAATGAGAAGATTTCTGTAGTGTGAAAGCCAGTCCTTTTCAATCTGCTTAACTTCTTTTCCGTCAGCTAAAGCCTTGTCAAGAAGAATGAGTGCATCAGATGTCTTCTTAAGGGATACGAGGTCAGTAAGTTCAATAAAGAAATCTTCTGATACTGCTCCCATATAGAGGAGAACATCATCTCTTGAAAGGTTCTTTTCACCCGATGAAAGTACCTGGTCAAGAATTGAAAGGCCGTCTCTGACTGATCCGTCTGCTGCATTTGCAACAAGTCTTAAGGCACTTTCTTCAATATTTACACCACGTTCTTCAACAATCTTCTTCATTCCTGAAAGAATGATGCTTACAGGGACACGCTTGAAGTCGAGTCTCATGCATCTTGACTGAATTGTTTTAAGAAGCTTTTCAGGTTCTGTTGTAGCAAGAATGAATACTACATTTTCAGGTGGCTCTTCAAGAGTCTTTAAAAGTGCATTGAATGCTCCTGGAGAGAGCATATGAACTTCGTCTATGATATATACTTTCTTTCTTCCAATCTGTGGAGGATAGTTTACACTTTCACGAAGTTCTCTGATGTTATCTACACCGTTATTTGATGCAGCGTCGATTTCAACTACATCGATAAAGGTACCTTCCTTTATCTGCTGGCAGTTTCTGCACTTTCCGCATGGACCGCCTTTTTCATTTGGAGAAATGCAGTTAAGACCCTTAGCAAGAATTCTTGCAGTTGTTGTCTTTCCTGTTCCTCTTGTTCCGCAGAAAAGATAGGCATGACTTGTAGTGTCTGTCTTAAGCTGATGACTTAAAATTTTAACGACATGCTCCTGTCCCAGGATTTCTTCAAAAACCTCAGGACGGCATGCTCTGTACAGTGCCTGATACATTTTTCTGCTCCTTCTAAAAAAATTGCCCTTAGAAAGCTCCATACGAGTAGGAGAAGGCTTTTCTACGGCACATAAGTGTTTTCGCTTATTGCTGCTTCCTTCCGGACCTGACACGGTTCACGAGCTCCTATTGCGTAGGACCCAAACCCAAACATACGAAGCTTTCTAAAGGCAATTTCATTGCCTTAATAATATATCACAAAATATACGCTCTGGTCAAACTATTTAGAAAAGACCAAGAGTTTTTGTAATGAGAATACAGATAAGAATTGTAAAGCATGAGAGTACTGAAGAGAACACTACAATACTTCCTGCAAGATCTGAATCACTGTTCATCTGCTGTGCCATGGTAAATGTCATAACAGCAGTGGATGACGCGAAGAGAACAAGAATTGTAACAATTTCATCTCCACGGAATCCGAGAAGTGCACCACATGTAAGGGCTACAGCAGGATAGATTACAAGCTTTACAAATGTGCAGATCATTGTTTCCTTCATCTTTGACTTCATCTTCTTTATATCAAGAGATGCACCAAGAAGGAGAAGTGCCATAGGTGAAAATACATTTCCAAGAGAATTTACAGGCTGAAGAATTACCTGTGGAAGTCTCAGATGGAAAAGCGAGAAAACAAGTCCTGCAATTGTTCCTATGATAAAAGGATTTGTAAATACACTCTTAAGCATGGATTTTACTGATACCTTTCCACCACGGTATCTCTCAAGGGCTATAACATTACATACTGTCTGAACCGGTGAAAAGAATGCTATGGAAAGAGTAGTAAGTGCGATATTTTCTGCACCAAGGAGGTTTGCAGCAAGAGGAATACCCATGATAATGATATTGCTTCTGCATACTCCCTGAATCATTGCTCCACATACCTTTGGTTCATCCCCCTTGTAGTATCCGAAAATGAAATACACAAGAAGGAAAAGGCCAACCTGCATGAGGAAGATATACAGAGTGAACTTTCCACGGAATACTTCACTCATTTCCTTTCCGTAAAGGTTTGAGAAAAGAAGGCATGGTGCAATAAAGTCAAAGAGTATTTTGTTCACATTCTTTACAATGGATGGGTCAATTACACCCATTCTTTTAAGAACAAATCCTGCAAGGATTATCATGAACATCGGTACTACCGCATTTATTGATACTATGAGATTATCTATGAACATCTTTTCTCCTTAGCTAAGCCATGAGATTATTGTATCCTCATCAATGATTGGGATATTAAGCTCATGAGCAGTTTTGTTTTTACCTGATGTGGAATTCACATCGTTATTTATGAGATAGGTTGTTTTTGCAGAAACAGAACCTGCAACCTTTCCACCTTCTGCAAGAATTCTCTGCTTTAACTGTTCACGGTTTTCAAAGTGCTTGAGACTTCCTGTAATTACGAAAGTCATTCCCTTGAACTTTTCTCCGCTTTCTGTATATGTTTCATCAATTGTAAGAACCTTGAGAAGGTCAGACACAATTCTCTTCTTTTCAGGGTCACTGAAGAACTTTACATATGAATCTGCCATAATGCTTCCGATTCCATCAATTGTAACTAGTTCATCTTCAGTAAGTGTTTCGATTCTGCTCCAGCTGTTTCTGCAGTAATCTGAAATTACTCTTGCATTTGCTCTTCCGAAGTTTGGAATACCAAGGGCATAGAGAAGTCTTT
>JAKSSM010000073.1 GCA_024403065.1 Clostridia bacterium
AACGTTGAGCTTATCTGATTTAACATTTGATGTTATTGAACCAGCACCCATATGCGCCTTAAAACCTAAAATAGAGTCTCCTACGTAGTTATAATGTGGGACCTGTACATTATCAAAGAGTATTACATTCTTTAATTCTGTGGAGTTTCCTACAACACAGTTGTCTCCTACAAGGGCGTTGCCTCTAATAAACGCACAGTGTCTTACTTCAGTCTTGTGACCGATGATGCATGGTCCTTTTATATATGCTGACTCATATACTTCAGCATCCTTTGCAATCCATACATTCTCTTTAGGACTGTAGAATTCATCGGAAGAAAGATTCTTTCCGAGTTCAATAATAAGGTCTCCGATTCCAGCAAGTGCCTCATATGGATATGTGAATCCTGAAAGATAATCCTTTGCAATTGTATGTTCAAGATCGTAAAGATCCTTTATCTTCATATCACTCATTATCTCACCTTCATAAGATGTCCTGAATTCTTCATGGCATCGATCATAATCTGTACAGCCTTTTCACAGTTTTCATGGGATTCAGCTTCAGCCATTACTCTTAAGATTGGTTCAGTTCCGCTCTTTCTTAAAAGCACTCTGCCAGTGTCTCCAAGGAAATTTTCAGCATCTTTAACTGATTCCTTAACTGCAGGATCTTCAAGAGTCATATCCTTGTCATCTACTTCCACGTTCTTAAGAACCTGTGGATACATTTCCACTTCAGATGTAAGTACTGAAAGTGGAAGATGAGTATCTATAAGGACACCCATAAGCATGATTGCTGTAAGGAGTCCATCACCGGAATGAGCATACTTTCTGAAGATGATATGACCTGACTGTTCACCACCTATAAGATGGTTGTTTTCCTTCATATTCTCATATACATATCTGTCTCCTACTGCAGTCTTTTCATATCCGATTTCAAGTCTGTCCAAAGCTTTGTAGAGACCGAAGTTTGACATTACAGTTGTTACAACTTTGTTTGTTGTAAGCTGACCTTTTGATTTGAGATACTTTGCACATACGTACATAATCTGGTCACCATTTACAAGGTTTCCGTTTTCGTCAACAGCAAGACATCTGTCAGCATCTCCATCAAAGGCAAAACCTACATCAAGGTGATTTTCCTTTACATACTTCTGGAGTCCTTCAATATGAGTTGAACCACAGTCACGATTGATGTTTGTTCCATCTGGTGTGTTGTTTATAACATAAGTCTTTGCACCAAGGGCATCAAATACTGCACGTCCAAGCATCCAAGTTGAACCATTGGAGCAGTCAAGAGCAACCTTGAAGTTTGCAAATGAATTTGTTGCAATTCCAGTGAGATAACCGATATATCTGTTTCTTCCGAAATAGTAGTCTACGATGTTACCCATCTTTTCATCAGTTGCATATGGCACTTCAGGAACGAGTCCATCGATATACTTTTCAATCTCATCCTGAACATCATCAGGCATTTTTTCACCTTCGAAGTTGATGAGTTTGATTCCATTATCAAAATATGGATTGTGGCTTGCAGAAATCATAACACCACAATCAAAATCTTCAGTTCTTGTTATATAGCTTACACATGGTGTAGTTGTAACGTGAAGAAGGTATGCGTCAGATCCTGATGATGCAATTCCTGCCGCAATAGCATTTTCAAGCATATATGATGATCTTCTTGTATCCTTTCCGATTACAATCTTTGCTCTTCCGTCTTCACGCGTTTTTCCATAATACCATCCCAGATATCTGCCGATTTTAAATGCATGTTCTCCAGTAAGGTCTACTCCAGCTTTACCACGGAAGCCGTCTGTACCAAAATATTTTCCCATGTTATTCTCCTTAAAAAATACTCCGTATATTATATCATTTCCCGTATGAAAATACAAACATATTAAAAGACCAGAGGCTTTACCCTCTGGTCTATGGCTTAAGGCATTCAGTAAAAACATAAATGGTTCTGTTATGTTATGCAAGTTTCACTACTACGTCTCCATGTGCCAGCAGTTCTGTTACTTCATTTTCACTTAACTGCATTTTTCCAAGCTTTGTATATGCCCAGGTATTTGAACCATAGAACACTACAATATTGCTGCTGTTATATAACACTATATCTCCATTATGAGTTGTCATCTGCACATCACTGCTTACATAGCTTCTGCCAAGTGGTCCCACCTGTTCATTGTTGCTGTACATGGACATTTTAACCGTAATCTCATGTTCTGATACAGCTTCCATTAATGCACATACACTTTCATTATCCTCCCAGACAACTGGGATTTCCCTGTCTCCGATATAAAATTTCATATTCCCCTCCGAAACATCTTTACCATCAATAATATTTTCCAGCGGATCAGTAACCTCATTCACAACATTCTGATTCCTGTTCCCACATCCTGCGAAGCATATTATTAAAGAAAGACTAACAGCAAAAACAATAAATTTCTTCATCTTTCTTCGCCCTTTCCAATCAACTATACATCCCTACATACTTTAAGTATATTTACAAGCCGGGATTATTCTTTTTACAGTTTTCTAATTTGCAGAATTCAGATTTCTGTCTGCATATTCAAAGACAGTATTCCAGAATAATTCATAATCATTATTTATCGCAAGTTTCGAATAACATTCTTCTGCAGCATTCTCCGTTGAATCTCCTTCAAGTTCCTGCAGTGCCTTGGCTTCATCATACAGCCCGACATTATTTAATGCATCTATCACAGTTATATATGATTTAAAATCCAATCCACCTCAGGATTACTGTATTTATCTGCCATAGCCTGGACAAATTCCTCGCCGTTACTTTCTTTTTTAATGCTATATCTATAAAATTCATACGCCCTACTTCATGCAGCTACTGAAGAATCGGAATCTTTTTCTTCCAGGTCTTCTCCACAGTTTCTATCCATATTTACCTTTCCTACATAGGCAATTACGTCAAAAAATACTCCGTATATTATATCATTTCCCATATGAAAATACAAATATATAAAAGAACCAGAGGTATTCACCTCTGGTTCATTTAATACACTTCTTCATATATATTTTTCTACTCCAACGTATCCTCTGTATCCATCACTCCTGTTTCGTATTTCATACTCACTGCACAGTCCTGTTTCCTGAACTGTGTAGGCATCCAGATCACCGACATACCTGAAATACTCTTCCTTATTATTCACTTTCAGATATTCCGCTTTATTTGCGCGATAACAAAGCATGTTGCCGAAATCATCATTTCCATATGGTGAATAATCTGAAAACTGACAGGTAAAGCAGCACATAAGATAGTACGATTCTTCTATCATTTTACCAATTTCTTTCAGCCTGTCCTCAAACCAGAAATTTTTATCCTGGCAGGAATAGCTCTTTCCTTCAACATAAAGTGTGAAATCATGAAGTATAATTTCATCGAAATCCGCTTTTTCGTTATCAGGTTCTACCAGTTCAAATTCAATATGTAAAATTCCCTCTATGTCCTGTTTATCTGCTTTTCTTATCACATGTACAGGAATATCAATCTTCATTGTATATCTCTGAAGATAATAGTAATTCCATGCCCCATTTTGTGTTCTGTATGGTCCCATTTTTAAAATACAGAACTTTTCTTTCGCCTCGGAATACTTTTCTCCTGATACCAGTTCAAAGTCAGACAGATCCATCCCACTGAAAGTCATACCCTCTATTGTAAATGACAAAGGTGATTCACTCCCGGTGTCATTAATAATATCTATATCTTCATTATGCAGTTTGTCTATATAATGTGCTTTCCAAATATTCATCTCTTCAAATTCTTAAATATGCTTATGGGTTTTACAAAACAGAATCCATACAGCAATATTCTTTTACCTCCCCAGTGTTATATACTACATCTCCTTTGAAATAGCTTATGCTTAATACCATATCTTTTGGATGATTACCTGGCATCCAGAGCCATCTCGAAAACTGCAGCTTATGCCATCCATAATACTCATCTATTACTTCAAAACTGAATCCTTTATATTTCTCGTTAAATTCAGAGAGTGTGAGTTTTTCTCCACGAAATCCACCCATTTTCCACCTTTTCCCTGAATAATAACCTTGGAACAGTCTGGATCGATACCCTCTATAACAATATTACCCCGCACTTCTGGGCCATTTACAGCATAAAAATCATCTTTAAATGTTAATGTAACATTACCATCTGACATTTGAATTCCATCTATATGGCAATCATGCAGTCCAAATGGCTGTACAGATTCCGGTTTGAATCTTGTTTCTTTCATATCTGGCTTCTGCAGCAGGTAATAATTCATATATAGCTTTAATTCTGCTTCCTGGAAAATATATGTTTACCTGCAACGAACTTCTCACGGATAATGCAGTCCGCGTCATTGTAGCAGGAACGTTCAATTCTCTCGCGGATACTTAATTCTCTCATGGAATACATGGCACTGTCGTCAAGAACAAGTGCATCAAACTCGTATCCATCTTCAAATGATCCTACTTTTCCGAAATAGCTTCCGCCTGATACTGTTGCAAGATAGAATACCTCTTCAAAAGCAAGTGGCTTTGATGATGTATCCACCAGTCTGTAATACATCTTTGATGCCATAATAGTATCAAGTATTGTACGAAGCATATTCATGGAAGAACCTGCTGATACATCAGTTCCAATACCTACAGGAATACCTTGATCAAGGAACTTCCTTACAGGCGCAATACCGCTTGTAAGGTTCATATTTGAATTCGGACAATGGGCAATATATGTTCCATGCTTTTTGAGAATTTCCATTTCCTTTTCATCACTGTATACGCAGTGTGCCATTATGCAGGGATTATCAGGTGACCCCATTGCTCCAAAGATTTCATATGAATTGGCATAGCATGTTGCATCTGGTACAAGTTCACCTACCCAGGCTACTTCTGACATGTTTTCAGAAAGATGGGACTGAATTCTGAGATTCTTTTCATCGGACATTTTTCCAAGTTTCTTCATAAGTTCATCAGAACAGGATGGAATAAATCTTGGGGTAAGAATTGGTTTTGTGTTTACATATCTTCCTTCAATTCTCTTAAGCCAGTCAAGGGTTGCAGCTACTGAAGAATCGGAATCTTTTTCTTCCAGGTCTTCTCCACCGTTTCTATCCATATTAACTTTTCCTACATAGGCAATTACCCCAGTATCCTCAATCTGATCCATAAGTTCAATTGTGGCCTCGGTATGAAGTGTTGCAAACACACATGCTCTTGTAGTAAAGCTGCGCTTAAGGTCGTAGCAGAAATATCTGTAGGCTTTTCTTGCATATTCAAGGTCTTTGTATCTTGCTTCCTCCGGGAATGTATGAGTAGAAAGCCACTGAAGAAGTTCCAGGTCCATACCGATTCCACGGAAGGTATACTGTGGTGCATGAAGATGCAGGTCAGTCATACCAGGAATTATCAGACTGTTTCCATAATCATAAAGAGGAAGTCCCTCATACTCAGCAGGAATCGCACCGAATGCTCCTTTGGATTTTCCATCTATACATACAAGGTAGCCGTTTTCTATTGTTTCAATATGTGAAATATCCTTTGAGAATGCAATATTCCCTTTAAGAATGAAGCTCTTTTCCATAATCTAATCCTCCAGTTGTATTATACCATCATTTCACCGTTTTTCATATATGACACTCTCCTGAGCTGAAAAACGGGACAAAAAAAGAGGATATCCGAAGATATCCTCTATGGTTTTTGATATTAGCCGATGAATTCAGCGTTCTTAAGGATTTCCTTTGCCTTTTCAGCGTTTGCTTCGCTTACAAGGATAACTGGACCTGTACATCCCATACCTGTTTCAGCATAGATGTCATTCTTCCAGAGTTCCTTAGCAGCATCGTCAAGGTCGATTACTTCAACACCTAAGATACCGAAAGTAACTACTTCCTTAGCAGGACACTTAACTTCTTCACTAGAAGCAGCAGCTTCCTTTGGAGCAGTAAGTTCAGCAAGTACAGCCTTTAAGCCAGCCTTGTTAGCAGCAGCATATTCTGCCTTTGCAATTGCGAATACGTCGTTCTCAAGAAGAGTTGTAGCGAATTCAACTGCGTTAGCGATAACTGGAGCTCCAGAAGCACGGGAAACGATAAGGATGAGCTTGTTGTATCCTTCACCGATACCAGGACCGTAACCATAACCAACTGATTCATAGTTACCACCTGTTGTGTATGATGAGAAGATCTTTGTCATAAGGTTTCCTGTTAAAGCATCCATAACCATAATATCGGATGTACCTTGAAGAAGGTCATTTCCTCTCATGGATACGCCTCCGTCAGCTCTACTAGACTCTGTAAAGTTAATGTCATATCCGTTTTCTTTTAATTTATTAAGAGCTTTTTCAGTCTGCTTAGCACCATCGATGTTAGCAATACCAACTGTTGGGTTTTCATAACCGCAAGCCTTTGCAGTGATAACACCAGCGATTGTGTTAAGAACCATTCCTGATACTCTGTCAGTTGATGAAGTACCTGTAGTGTTTGCAAGGAACATCTGCTTTCCTTCACCAGGAGTAACAACTCTACCAACAGTTGAAACACCGATTGGGAATGGATAGTGCATTGTTACAGCACCCTTGATTTCACCTGATGCAAGCATTGCTTCCATCTTGTCGTGAGCGTCTTCTCCATCGATTACTACAGCCTTTAAGCCCTTAGCTTCTGCAAGCTTAACAGCTTCAAGGATGTTGTCCATACCATGTTCAGTACCTGATACTGCGATACCGATAACTGGCTTCTTCTTTGCTGGAGCTTCATCACCAGCTTCTTCAACTACTGGCTTACCAGGGTTCTTTTCTACTACGAATGATACACCGTCGAAGAGGTTAGTCATTCTTCCAAGGAAAAGTGATCCCTTACCGATGATCATACCACGCTTAACCTTACCAGCTAAGATGTCGTCTCTTAATGGTCCAACATAAGGAACTCCTGATGGAATATGTCCCTGAGTTGGAGCCCAACCTACAAGACCTCTCTCGGCTACGAAGCTAGCAATGTCAGTTCTTGCGATGTCGCCACGCTTAACAGCAAGAGCAGCAATCATCTTGTAGTTTGCTTCTGGAACGTTACCAGCACCTGCAGGTGTAGTAATATCTGGGTTCTGAAGTTCTGGAGCAAACTTGTCAATGTCAGTAACCTTAAGGCCAACTCTGTCAAGTGAATCAGTTACGAGTGAGCTGATTACGTTCTGTGGAGCTGAACCTGTTCCTACTGTATGTCTACCAACAATATCATTTCTGATAACTGGTGAAACGAAGTCGTTTTCTGAAATAAGAACTGAGAAACCGCCTAAGCAGTCTTCAAGAGCAGGAAGACCCTTCTTTACGTGGTCCTTACCGTTCATACCAAGCTTAGCTGTACAGCCACCAGCTGTAACTACAACATTCTTGAATGTTCCAGCCTTAACGAGTGATGCAGCATCTAAGATAGCGTGTGATGGACCAGCGCAGAATCCTCTTACGTCTGAACCTGTAGCGTTTACGAAACCTGCAACTTCAGCACAAGCCTTAGCGAAGTTTCCGCCACCTCTCTGGTTCATATCTCCGCAAGCTTCTTCGCAGCAGTCAACTACATAGTCGATTTCTGCTGGATCAATTCCTGTAACCTTTACAA
>JAKSSM010000074.1 GCA_024403065.1 Clostridia bacterium
ATATAGGAAAGATAAAGGATATACCTGTTCTTTCAAAGAAAAAGCATGGTGAAAAGGGTCTTCTTGATTTAATAAAAGGTGGAGAAAAGATCCTTACAAAAGACGAAGTGAGAAAAATCACAGACATTCTTAAAAGCATTTAAAAAGCAGCATATGCTGCTTTTTTTACTGTTCTCTTTCTGAAAGTTTTGCTTCAAAACGCGTTTATCTGTTGGTTACTGCAAAACGCGTCGGGTAGTCACCGCTGAAACATGCCACGCAGTAGCTGGAGCTTCCGATAAGTCTTTTTAGATCTTCAAGTGGGAGATAGTGAAGACTGTCTACTCCGATTATATCCCTTATTTCTTCCAGTGTATGGTTAGCTGCGATAAGGTTTTCTCTTGAGTCAATATCCGTTCCGTAATAGCATGGATTAAGGAATTCAGGAGCAGAAGACATCATGTGAACTTCCTTTGCTCCAGCTTCTCTTAAAAGAGACACGAGCTTTGCGCTTGTTGTACCACGTACGATGGAGTCATCTATAAGGATGATTCTTTTTCCGTCAAGGACTTCTCTTATGGCATTCAGTTTTATCTTTACAAGATTGGATCTTTCATCTGATTCAGGGGAGATGAATGTTCTTCCTATATATTTGTTTTTTATAAGGCCGATGGCATATGGGATTCCAGAGTAGTAGGAATAACCAAGTGCTGCATCAAGGCCTGAATCAGGTACACCAATAACAAGGTCTGCGTCAACTGGACATTTTTCTGCAGGAATCTTTCCTGCCATGATTCTTGCCTTATGAACAGAAACGCCATCGATAACTGAGTCAGGACGTGCAAAATAGAGGTACTCGAAAATGCAGTGTCTTACTTCCTTTGAGCCACAGTGGTGAGTATTGGAATGCACACCATTACTGTCAAATGTAACTATTTCTCCCGGCTTTATATCTCTTACAAATTCCGCACCAACTGCTTCCAGTGCGCAGCTTTCTGATGCGATTACATATGTGTCATCATCCATCTTGCCATAACATAATGGTCTTAAGCCGTGGGCATCACGAAGAGCAATCATCTTTGTTGCTGACATGAGGATAAGTGAATATGCACCTTCAAGTCTGTCCATTGCAAAGGAAACAGCTTCTTCGATGCTTGGATGCTTTATTCTTTCCTGAGTGACAATATATGATATTGTTTCGGTATCACTTGTTGAATGAAAGATTGCTCCTTTCATCTCCAGCTCACTCCTGAGTTCAAAAGCGTTTGAAAGATTACCGTTATGGGCAACTGCAAGTCTTCCTTTCTGATGATTTACAACAATCGGCTGACAGTTTTCTCTTACATTTCCTCCTGTAGTACTGTATCTTACGTGACCTATTGCCATACTTCCTGCTGGGAGCTTATCAAGGGTATCTTTTGAAAATACATCTCCTACTAGTCCCAGATCCTTATGTGTATAAAAAAGACCATCATCGCAGATTACTATTCCTGCACTTTCCTGACCCCTGTGCTGGAGTGCATAAAGGCCATAATATACGCTTTTTGCAATATCTGACTGCTTCCTGGAGTATATTCCGAATACTCCACATTCTTCATGTAATGAACTCATCTAAATACCTTCCTGAAAAACAAAAAATCATCCAGTTAAAAGATACATAACTGAATGAATCCTTCTTTTGACTGGTGTATTCTAGCACCAGCATAATACCTGGTCAATTGATATTCTGAAATTTTTCGTATGAAGTTCTAAAGATAAATAAATTCGTTCGTGAACTGTGGTGATAGATAAGAAAAGTATAAGATTGTAGAAAAAATATAGAAGAAATAACGAACAAATAATGAGCCGGGTGCAACAAAAAACACCTCAAAAGAGGTGCTCTGGCGGAGAGTGGGGGATTCGAACCCCCGTGGGATTGCTCCCTAACTGATTTCGAGTCAGCCCCGTTATGACCACTTCGATAACTCTCCAGGATAGGTAAAATATATCATAAAGTTCACTTCTGTTCAAGCATTGAGGTTGAATAGATTCGTAAGATATGGTAATATAATTTGTTAAATGTTTGTATTACTAAATTAAAGGATATATAGAAATGGCAAAAGATAAGATTATTAACATTGCAGTAATTGCTCACGTAGACGCTGGAAAATCTACTCTTGTAGATGCTTTCCTCAATCAGTCTGGCGTATTCAGAGCAAACGAAGAAGTTGTAGACTGCGTAATGGACTCTGATGACATTGAAAGAGAAAGAGGAATTACAATCTACTCAAAGAACTGCTCAATCATGCACAATGATGTAAAGATCAACATCGTAGATACTCCAGGCCACGCTGATTTCAGCAGTGAAGTTGAACGTATCATGAAGACAGTTGATACAGTTATTCTTCTTGTAGACTCATCTGAAGGCCCAATGCCTCAGACAAGATTCGTACTCAAGAAGTCTCTTGAACAGGGCTTAAACCCAATTCTTTTCATCAACAAGCTTGACAAGAAGGATGCGAGAGTTGAAGAAGTAGTGGATGAAGTATATGAACTCTTTATGGACCTTGAAGCAAATGATGAACAGCTTGACTTCCCAATTCTCTATGGTATTGCAAGACAGGGTGTTGCTGCATATGATCCAGAAGATATCAAGGACATTATCGTAGGGGAAGGCGATGCAAAGGTTAAAAAATCACCTCAGGGACTTATGGGACATGACCTTACACCACTTTTCGAAACAATCGTAAAGCACTGCGATGCTTATCCTGACCTTGATGAAGAACCATTACAGTTCCAGGTATCAACACTTGGATACGATGACTATATCGGACGTCTTGGAATCGGAAGAATCACAAGAGGTACAATCAGAGAGGGACAGACTGTTTCCGTATGCAAGGAAGATGGTTCAGTTGTACAGAGAAAGATTAACCAGGTATTCGTATATCGTGGATTAAAGCGTACAGCAGTACCAGAAGCAAAGAGCGGAGATATCGTTGTAGTATCAGGTATTTCTGATATTTCAATCGGTGAAACAATCTGTGATACATCCTGCGTTGAACCAATGGAAATGATTCACATTGAGGAACCAACTCTTTCAATGAACTTCATTGTAAACAAGAGTCCATTTGCAGGTAAGGTAGGTAAGTTCGTAACATCAAGACATATCAGGGAACGTCTTATGAAGGAACTTGAAGTTAACGTTGGTCTTGTAGTTGAAGAAACTGACTCAACTGACGAATTCAAGGTATCAGGACGTGGAGAACTTCACCTTTCAATCCTCATCGAAAATATGAGAAGAGAAGGATATGAGCTTGCTGTGTCAAAGCCAGAAGTAATCATCCATAGAGATGAAAACGGAAAAAGACTTGAGCCTGTTGAAGAAGTTGTTATTTCAGTTCCAGATGAATACTCCGGTACTGTAATCAACAAGATCAACATGAGAAAGGGTATCATGACTCAGATGTCCGGAGACAACGGCTATCAGAAGATTGAATTCCTTGTTCCAACTCGTGGACTTTTAGGATACAGAACTGAATTCATCAATGACACACATGGTGAAGGTACAATGGTAAGACGTTTCGATTCATTCGATGAATGGAAGGGCGATATTCCAGGAAGAACAAATGGTGTTGCTGTTGCACAGGAAGAAGGAACATGCACTCCATATGCACTCTTCAATATCGGTGAACGTGTACAGATGTTCGTTGAACCTGGTACAAAGGTTTATGAAGGTATGATTGTTGGTATGAACTCCCGTGAAGAAGACATGGTAGTTAACCCATGCAAGGCAAAGAAGGTATCCAACATGAGAGCTGCAGGTACTGATGAAGCAATCAAGTTAAGCCCAGCAAGACATTTCACTCTTGAAGAAGCTCTTGAATTCATCGATAATGATGAACTTGTTGAAATCGTTCCTGACGATATCAGATTAAGAAAGAAGATTCTTAACGAACTTGAAAGAAAGAGAGCTGGCCGTGTATATGACCCAGCTACAAAGACTGTAACATACGGTAAGTAAAGATATGAGGCACACGTAATGTGTGCCTTTATTTTCGCTTTTTTACTTGCAAAACCAGTGAATATATGATAAATTAAACATTGTCGTGGAGGATTGACCGAGTGGCTAAGGAGCCGCATTGGAAATGCGGTAAGGTGTAACAGCCCCGTGGGTTCGAGTCCCATGTCCTCCGCCAGTAAAAAACCTGAGTTTAAACTCAGGTTTTTTTGTATTATTAAGAAAATGCTTCAAGTGCTGAGGATACACCACCTGTTATTGCATTGAACAGGTCGTTGTTATCTGAAATATCATCGAGCAGCCACTTTGAGCCGGATTTCGTTAAAGTAAAAGTAACTGTCTCCTTGAAAGAGAATGACAGGTCTTTCAGTTTTTCTGTCATCTTCTTATCCATAAGATCATCGTAGTCCTTCTGATCTGCACCAGAAAACGCCAGAGCCATTGCTTCTGAAATGTATTCCTGAAGAGCATCTTTAAGTGGTGTGCCAACATCATAGTTTGTAAACAGTATTTCAACTGTAGCCTTGTCATCTCTGATGCTTTCATTTTTTACTTCATATTGGAATTCTGTAAAGGCTTTTTTGAGTGCATTTTCTAAAGCATCACTTACGCCTGACATATCAATGGAATCAACGCTGTATCCTCCCTTGCCGTGCTGTAAATCCTTAAGGTAGGATACGACTGCATCGGATGGTGACTTTGCTTTTCCGCATGAGATGAAAGTGAAAACTAAACATAAGACAAGTAATATGCTGATTGCTTTTTTCATTGTAAATACCTCCGTGTATTATTTATTCTAGCACAGCAGATTCGGTAAGTATATAGTATTGTTCTGCCGGAATCTGTACTGTACATTAATGTGTACTGCTGATGTTGTAGTATATACATATGAAATACTAAAAAATATGTCCAGGCTCTTTAAAATAAAAAGTTTATTGAGAGTATCAGATGTGATATAATATATGGTTAGAAAAGAGTGGAAAAGGAGATTATCTATGAACTGGAATATTCTTAAAATTGAAGAAACAAAAGATAAAAAGGCAATTACAAGAGCATACCGTGAACTGCTTGCCGTAACAAATCCTGAAGAAAAGCCTGAAGAATTCAAACTTCTTCGTGAAGCATATGAAGAAGCTCTCCGTCTTGCTGAAGAAGCAGAACAGGAAGAAAATACAGAAAAGACTCCAGTTGACTTATGGCTTTCAAGACTGGAAAGTGTATATTTTGATTCAGGAAAGAGAAACAGCCTTCCAGCATGGGAAGAACTCATGGATGATGAACTCCTTATGAGCCTTGATACAAAGCCACTTGTTGAAGATGCTATGATTACATTCTTCCTCAAGAACTACAGAGTTCCACATAAGGTATGGCTTTATCTTAACGACATTTTCGGATTTATGGATAAACTTGATGAACTTTATTCCAAGTATCCAAGAGGATTCGTTGACAATATCATCATAGATGGAGTTCAGTATGATAACTTCCTTAGTTTTGATATGTTTTCAGAAGATACAGATGGAAGGATTCTTGATGAATATATCGGAACATATCTTCAGATAAGACATGATGCTTTCGACAATATGACTGAACAGATTGCAAGACTGAAGAGTCTTCCTGCATACCATCCATATGTTGCAACTCTCATTTTAAGATATGATCAGTACAAGGGTGAGCTGGGTACTGTAGAAAAGATTGAAAGTATCGTTGAAGGATATCCTGAAGATATTCACCTTTTATGCGAACTTCTTGTTGCATACTATGAAGCTGATGAATCAGACAAGGTTCTTGAACTTGCTGAAAAGATTCTCAGCCTCAATCCTGACGTTGCAACAGCATTGAGACTCAAGGCATATACTCTTGCAAAGAAAGAAGAATACAAGGAAGCTGTTGAAGCAATCAACAAGCTTATGGATCTTGCAGGAGGAGACCAGAAACTTCTCTATGAACTTGATGAGATAAGACACGAATGGAACGAAAAATTAATCGAGCAGTATGCATCACGTCTTGAAAATGAAAAGGACAATCAGGAACTTGTATATGACCTCATCTGGTCATATATCCTTAACAATATGAATGATAAGGCTGAAGAACTTCTTCCACTTTATCAGGAAAACTATCCAACAGAATCCAAGTATCTCTATGTAAGATTCATTCTTGCACAGGACAGGCAACAGTATGATGAAGCAATTGGATTTATTGACAGAATGCTTCAGATTGAAGACACTGGTGAGTTTGGAGATACTGAAGAGGAAAAGAAGAGAAAGTCAAAGGTAACTGACCTTCTTGCAAGAAAAGCTTTCATCTTAAGCATCACTGGAAAGAAGGAAGAGTGTATTGAAGCTCTTCAGTATGGTATTGAACATCATGGTGACAGCCCTGAACTTATGACAAGAACATACTATACATACATGGGTCTCAAGATGTACAAGGAGGCTGGAGAATGTGCGAAGGCTGTAACAGAACTTCGCCCAGGCTCATATCATGGATATCTTCTTCTTGCACGAGCATATTTTGAAATGTTCAGAGACAGTGAAGCCTTTGAAGCTGTAAACACTGCAATTGATTTAGATGGTTCTGACCTTGGAGCATATCTCTTAAAACTCAGAATACTTGTAAGAAACAATGCATTTGAACCTGCAGAACAGCTTATTCAGTTCCTTGAAGATGAAGGAATAAAGGATGAAATCAATGTAAAGTGGTGCAAGGCTCAGATTATAAGCGAAAGAGACAAGGATGCAGAAAAGGCTCTTGAACTGTATAAGGAAGTTGATGAGGAAATCTCAAATATGGAAGATCCAAATGAAAAGCCTTTCTGGGCTCCATCATTCTACTTCATGATGACATCATGCCTTGCAGATGTTAAGGATGCAAAGGGTGACTATACAAGAGAAGACCTTTATGCTCTTCTTGAAAAGGGTATTGCAGTTGACCCTGATGACTTTGACTGTTTAGAATACAAGGCATGGCTTCTCAAGAAGGATGAAAAATTTGAGGAATCCATCGAACTCTACAAGAAACTTGAAGCAATGCCAAGAACAAATCTTTATGTAGAAAAGCAGCTTGCTGATCTCTACTATGAAGATGTATATAAGGATGGTGACAAGTCACTCAGGTACTATGAAATGGTTGCTGAACATGAAAAGGACAGCAGAATGTACCATCTGAATGTTGCATATCTCTACTTTGTAATGAAGAGATACGAAGAATCAGAAAGCCATCTTCTTCGTGCAAAGGAAATCGTACCTGAAGATCCATGGGTACTTTACAGATTTGCAGATCTCTATCTTGCGCAGAACAGACTTCATGAGGCACTTCAGGCTGCACAGGATGCCGTACAGCTTGAAATGAAGCTTGAAAAGGAAAAGAGACGTGCATATTACTGGATCAAGCTGTCACAGGTACAGCTTAGAATGAGTAATCCTGAAGGAGCATTAAAGGCTCTCTTTGAAGGAAAGAATCAGGCTGCAAAATTTGATGACTACATGGATAAGGTATATGATGTTTACCTTAAATTCGGTATGTGGGATGAAATGGAAG
>JAKSSM010000075.1 GCA_024403065.1 Clostridia bacterium
ATCCTACACTTAAGGTAGCAATTGTAAGGAGCATCTTTAATATCCAGTCATAGACATATATCTTTTCTCCCATAAAAGCTGCTTCAACAAGACTTTCACCAAGTCCTGAGTATCTTCCGTGATGAAGGAAGATGAAACATACTGAAAGGAACATACCAAAGATAAATACTCTTTCAAGAGGATTCTGCACAAGCTTTTTGAAGAAAGCCTTTCCTCTTAAATGAAGTACTGCAAATATACGTCCGACAAGGCCGAAAATCGTGCCAAGGGCAACGAGTTTGAAGAACATCAGTCCATTTATCGAAGTATCAGCTCCAAGGATGAAAGATGATTTTGTGAGCCCGAGAGCATGAGTTACAGTTGATGCTGTAAAGGATGCAATGAAGGATGTATAGAGTGCTCTGTACTCGATACGACCGATTGTGAGTACTTCAATTGCAAAAAGTGTAGCAGCAATAGGAGTTCCGAAAAGTCCCGCAAAACCTGCAGCCATACCAGTTATAAGGAAGGTACGGGATGCATCCTTATGTGGAAGTTTTGCACCGATATTCTGTGAGATATCTGCACCAATCTGTACAGCAACTCCTTCTCTACCTACGCTTCCACCAAAAAGATGTGAAAGCCATGTTGCTATAATCGCAAAAGGAACCATACGCTTTGGGATCTTCTTTTCTTCACCGAATCCTACGGAGAATACAAGACCCATACCTCTCTGGCTTCCTTTTCCGAATCTGTCATAGATATATACAATTGCAAGGCCGGCTACAGGAAGAAGTGCGGTAAAAATTATCGGGTTTGCCAGTCTTACATTTGTAACAAGTGTAATTCCCATGGAAAAGATGTAGTCAACAACGCCTACAAAAACTCCAATAAGAACTGAAAGAAGTCCATAGAGAATCCACTTGTTTATACTGTATTTTGTTTTAAGATTAATCTTCATTTTTTCTCCCTTGTGTCTTAAAGGCACCCAACTATTTTATACCCGTGGCATACCAAAATCAATATGGGAGCAATCAAAAAAGATAGCCAGGCTATCTTCTTTTCTGAACATTTACTCTGAATAAACCGTCACGGTTACAGTAGTAATATATGTATTTCACACCACTCATTTTGAACCTTGCTTCACAGTTTCCTTCCGGATAGAGTTTTACAAGCTGGCTCCTGTCATAGGATACTGCTGCAAGGAATGAAATGTAGTGACTTTTGCTCATATCGTGATTGGACGATACATAATATTCGTCTTCAATTATGGAAATATCTAAAGTGTGTTCGCTTTCTTCATCCTCAGCAGAAAGTGCTGGAAGTGTTATCCCATGACATGATATGTTTGTTTCTCCCATAGAGAATATTACATTTCCGCATACAGGGCATACATGAAGTTTACTTCTAAGCATATTTGCTGACACATTGGTATTTTCTACAGCTGTCCCCATAAGAAGTTCGCTTACAGATGCACCTAAGTTTTCAGCAAGAACCGGAAGCATTGTAATATCTGGATATCCCTTTCCTGTTTCCCACTTTGATACTGTCTTGTCACTGACAAGAATCTTTTCGGCCAGTTCTGCCTGTGTCATATTCTTCTTTTCACGAAGTTCCTTTATGATACTTCCTGTTACATATCTGTCCATATCCGTTCTCCTCTTTTCATGAATAGTATATATGTATTCTTTCCATATTCCAACCTACTTAAAGTAGATAAAAAAACGGGCTGTAAACCCGTTTATATACTATCTATGTGTTTTCTGAAGAATTCTTTCAGCCTGTTTTTCTGCAAGCTTCTTAAGTTCTCTCTTCATCTGAATAAGCTGTTTCTTATGTGTACAGAGTTTTTCTGTGCAGTTTACACAGTTAAGATATTCATTGGTGTTTTCTGAGAATCTTTCAGGATACTGCCATACAAGAATTTCCCATCTGAGAAGAAGCGCTACCGCAACTATAAGGAGTGACCATGTATATACACCTGGCACGAAGAAGAGTGGAGTAAACATCATGGCAAAGTCCCAGTTATAGATTCTGCATGATACACAGCATCTGTTTTTAAGTATCCATGTCTGGAAAGGACAGAAAAAAAGGATGCAGATCATATCACATACAGAGTACACAAGGCAGAGCAGCATCATGATACCTTCATCAAAAACTCCAGTCATTTTAAGTGCACCAAAGATTCCATTAAAGAAAAGCCATATGAGTGCAGTAATTACAACTGCATTGTTGTCATGAAGTTTTACATCAGTTGAACCTGTTGGGTTATAGTTTCTTCCAAACTGTTTCTGACATCCAGGACTCTCCCACTTTGATGGGAAAAAGCGAAGTGTCATTCCAACCATAAATATTGCCCAGATTACCGTTAAAAGTGGTTTGCTCACAAACTCACTCATGACAAACTTCTCTCCCTCCAGTCTCATTCTGACATATGCAAATGTTGCAAGAATGAGAAGTACAGATCTGTAGCATAACTTGAAATAGTGAAGGGTTGTAACACGAGAAAGTTTTCTTTTTTTCCTTGGCCCCTTTATTCCCTTTTCCATACTGAAAAAATATCTTCCTTTATCTAAAACTAGTTTGTTCATCTAATGATACAATACATATTTTAGACCTGAAATGCTCTTTTTTCAATGAAAAATTTCGGTCACATGGGACTCTGCATATATATAATATGTATATATCAAAAAAGAAGGAGGTAACCCTCATTTGCTACTACCATATCGTCTTCTACTATCAGTATTCTGTAGTCTCCCGTAAATACCCCTATCTATGTTTTTTCTTTAATATCCAACAGATATATTGTAATATCGCAATGTATTATTTTCAATTGCAAAAAAATAGGACGTCGCCTTGACGCCGCCCATACAAAAGCCTTTCGGCTTTTTGGTTACGTAGTAATTATATACGAAATGGTAAATAATGTCAATACAATTTTCACTCTGTTTCATCTTACAGCATATAATCTATTAACCTACATGCAAACCTGTAATTACATACTAATATATTATTTCCTTCGAAGTATTCTTTTTTGTCTGTCATTCTGTAGTGAAACAGTCCCTTTAGTTTTTGTACAGGATCACATCGCTGTTTCTCTGGAACTATAGCTGCAAATACATACAATACTGCTGTGAACTCAAGCATGCAACGTACGGCTAATCTACTTTGCCTTTGACTTTTGGTTAATGTAGGAATATCTTTTATCACACTGCTTATTATGCTAGGCGTTCTCGACCCACCTTTGTACAAGTTAGAAATGACACAACTATTATGTGCAACTCCATTTCGCATGCTTTGTACCAGATGAAGCAACGCTTCTTTCACTGGTTCACTGCCTTTGTAGTAAAATGAATAGAATTTGATAAATTCACCATATGTAAGCAATTCTACAAACACCCATACAGGACAGTCACCATAGTCAGAAATAACATTATGTTTCCTTCTTCCGCTACCACCTGACGTGTCCGATATTGAAAAATACTTGTGTATTAACTCTCCAATATATATAGATACTGATTTTGCCTCAATACTTTCTACTATTTTAGGGTTCAAATCCAAAAAATCTTTCACGAGTGTATATCCATCACAGTCAATGTCATCTTCTATATCTTTTATTATTCGTACCTTAAGAGCATGCTCAATTTCAAGACACATTCTTAGTATAATCGTCCTCAGATCTTTATCAATTTCTGACAGTTCTTTAAGATACCCAAAGTCAAGATGTTCATACTTGCCATCATTCTTCCCGCCTTGGATCTTTGTATAGTTTTTCCTGTATGATGCTACTCGCATATAGTTTTCTGTATTCCTCAAATACTGTACAGCATCCCACTCCGACATATAATTGAAGGTGATGCCTTTTTCATCACGCATTTTCCGTACCAGTTCTTCAGCACTCATTTTCGGCTTTCTAGGATTATTCATCTTTATTTTCGTCCCCTTTTTCAGTTTTAATATCTTTACTTAATATGCTACTTCAATTTTTAATTTTTCCTTTCTTTTATTCCGAATCATCTTACGAAAAAAGGACGACGCTATGCGCCGTCCTCATATGTCATATATATTAGAATAATCCAACAATCTTTCCGTCTTCAGTTACGTCAATCTTTTCAGCTGATGGTACCTTTGGAAGTCCAGGCATTGTCATGATGTCACCTGTAAGAACTACTACGAATCCTGCACCTGCAGAAACCTTAACGTTCTTTACGTTTACTGTGAATCCAGTTGGAGCACCAAGCTTTGCAGCATCATCTGAGAAGCTGTACTGAGTCTTTGCCATACATACCGGGCAGTTACCGAAGCCTAATGCTTCAATCTGAGCAATCTGCTTGTTGGCATTGGCTGAGTATGTAACTCCGTCTCCACCGTAGATCTTTGTAACGATTGCATTGATCTTTTCCTTTAATGACATTTCTGAGTCATATGAGAATGTGAAGTTACCCTTTTCTTCTTCGCAGAGACGAACTACTTCCTTAGCAAGTTCAACTCCACCTTCACCACCTTTAGCCCAAACCTGTGAAAGAACTGTATTTACACCAAGTTCCTTGCACTTTGTGATGATGAAATCGATTTCAGCCTGAGTATCAGTTGGGAATTCGTTAACTGCAACTACGCATGGGAGTCCGAATACATTCTTGATGTTTGAAACATGTCTTAAGAGGTTTGGAATACCCTTTTCAAGAGCAGCAAGGTCTTCAGTGTTAAGCTGCTTCTTGTCAAGTCCACCATGCATCTTAAGTGCTCTTACTGTTGCTACAACTACTACTGCTGATGGAGTGAGTCCTGCCATTCTGCACTTGATGTCAAGGAACTTTTCAGCACCAAGGTCAGCTCCGAATCCTGCTTCAGTTACAGTGTAGTCACCCATCTTAAGTGCCATCTTTGTAGCCATTACGGAGTTGCATCCGTGAGCAATATTTGCGAATGGTCCACCATGAACAAATGCAGGTGTTCCTTCAAGAGTCTGAACAAGGTTTGGCTTAAGTGCATCCTTAAGGAGTGCAGTCATAGCACCATGAGCCTTAAGGTCAGCTGCTGTAACTGGCTTATCATCATATGTGTATGCTACGATGATCTTTCCAAGTCTTTCCTTTAAGTCAGTAATTGATGTAGCAAGACAGAGAATAGCCATTACTTCTGATGCTACAGTAATATCAAATCCGTCTTCACGAGGAACTCCGTTAACACGTCCACCAAGACCGTCAATTACGTTTCTAAGCTGTCTATCGTTCATGTCAACGCATCTCTTCCATGTAATCTTCTTTACATCGATTCCAAGGGAGTTGCCCTGCTGGATATGGTTATCAAGCATTGCAGCAAGGAGGTTGTTTGCAGCACCGATTGCATGGAAGTCACCTGTGAAATGAAGGTTGATGTCTTCCATTGGAACAACCTGAGCGTATCCGCCACCTGCAGCTCCACCCTTGATACCGAAAACTGGTCCTAAGGATGGTTCACGAAGAGCTACTGTTACGTCCTTACCGATTTTTCTTAATCCGTCTGCAAGACCGATTGTAGTTGTTGTCTTTCCTTCTCCTGCTGGAGTTGGAGTAATTGCTGTTACAAGGATGAGCTTTCCGTCTTCCTTTTCTGTTTCAGAAAGAAGTGAAAGATCGATTTTAGCCTTGTACTTTCCGTACTGTTCAATGTACTTTTCATCTACATGAGCAGTTTCTGCAATTTCAAGAATATTTTTCATTTCGCACGCCTGTGCGATTTCAATATCTGATAAGAATGCCATTATTCAGTCCTCCTTAACCTTTGAAATATTTAACAGCGGATTCGAACATCTTTATGTCGAAGTCACCAGGAACATTCTTGTAGAGTCCTGATGCTGTACGTTCTGAGTGACCCATCTTACCGAATACTCTTCCATCAGGTGATGTGATACCTTCGATGGCAAATACTGAGTCGTTAGGGTTGAATCTTACATCAGTTGTAAGGTTTCCTTCAAGGTCAACGTACTGAGTTGCAATCTGACCGTTCTTGATCATTTCATTAAGAACATCATCATTTGCAATGAATCTTCCTTCACCATGGGAGATAGGAACTGATACGATATCACCAACATTCATCTGTGATAACCATGGTGACATGTTGGATGCGATTCTTGTTCTTACAATCTTTGACTGGTGACGGGCAATTGTATTGAATGTAAGGGTTGGGCAATTAGCATCTGTATCGATAATCTTTCCGAATGGTACAAGACCAAGCTTTACAAGTGCCTGGAAACCGTTACAGATACCACACATAAGTCCATCACGGTTTTCAAGGAGATCAGTTACTGCTTCCTTGATTTCTGCATTTCTGAAGAATGCAGTAATGAACTTACCGGAACCATCTGGTTCATCTCCGCCACTGAATCCACCTGGGATAAATACCATCTGTGAATCCTTAAGCTTCTTTGCGAATTCTTCAACTGATCTTGAAATACCAGCTGAAGTAAGGTTATTGATTACGAAGATTTCAGCATCTGCACCAGCATCAAGCATAGCCTTTCTTGAATCGTATTCGCAGTTGTTTCCTGGGAATACCGGAATAAGTACCTTTGGTGTTGATGTGATTACTGCTGGAGCCTTGCGTTCCTTAGCGTTATAGCATACTACAGGAATATTCTTTTCATCCTGTTCGATGTTGCATGGATATACTGATTCAAGTCTGTCTTCATAGATTGAAAGAGCTTCTTCGTAGCATACCTTCTGGTCAAGATAAGTGAATGCTGCTTCCTTTGTAACGTCTCCTACAACCTTTGCTCCTTCAACTTCGTCTGTTACTTCCAGAACGAAACTTCCATAGCTGTATCCGAAGAGATCTTCCATAGTCATGGACTTGTCAAAGTTGAAGCCGAATCCGTTACCGAAGCACATCTTTGCTACTGCTTCAGCAACACCACCCATTGTTGGTGTATATGCTGCAAGTACCTTTCCTTCTCTCATGAGGCCTGTAACCTTTGCAAAAAGTGCAAGAAGGGATTCACATGTTGGAAGTCCTGCTTCGTCATATTCAGGCTTTAAGAGTACAACTCTGTGCTGACCCTTGAATTCGTTTGAAATAACTTCATTTACCTTTCCAGTAGTTACTGCAAAGGATACAAGTGTTGGAGGTACATTGATGTTTTCGAAGGATCCACTCATGGAGTCCTTTCCACCGATAGCAGCAACGCCTAAACCCTTCTGAGCCTTGAATGCTCCAAGAAGAGCTGCCATTGGCTTACCCCATCTCTTTCCGTCCTTTCCAAGCTTTTCAAAGTATTCCTGGAATGAAAGATATACATCCTTGAATTCAGCACCAGTTGCAACAAGCTTTGCTACTGATTCAACTACTGCAAGATATGCTCCGTGGTACATGCTCTTTTCAGTAATGTATGGGTTGTATCCCCATGACATATATGAACAGTCATCTGTATGCTTCTTTTCTACTGCAATCTTGTGTACCATTGCCTGAATTGGTGTAAGCTGATACTTTCCACCGAATGGCATAAGTACTGTATTTGCACCGATTGTTGCGTCA
>JAKSSM010000076.1 GCA_024403065.1 Clostridia bacterium
AATTGTTACCTGACCAAGTCTACCTGCTTCAGCAACAATTTCAGCTTCCTTTTCATGGAGTTTGGCATTAAGTACATTATGCTTTATTCCACGCTTTTTAAGCATGTTTGAAATCTTTTCGGAATTCTCAATGGATACAGTACCTACAAGTACAGGCTGTCCTGTTGCATTGATTTCTGCAATCTTGTCTACTACTGCTCTGAACTTTGCATCGATTCTTGAAAAGATCTGGTCATCAAGGTCCACACGTACTACGGGTCTGTTTGTAGGAATAACGCATACATTCATGTTGTAGATTTCAGAGAATTCTTCCTCTTCAGTCTTTGCTGTACCTGTCATACCTGAAAGCTTCTGGTACATTCTGAAGTAGTTCTGAAGTGTAATTGTAGCAAGAGTCTTTGACTCTGACTTTACAAGAAGTCCTTCCTTTGCTTCAATTGCCTGATGAAGACCGTTTGAATAGCGTCTTCCGAACATGAGACGGCCAGTGAATTCATCTACAATTACAATTTCGCCATCCTTTACGATATAGTCGATATCTCTCTTCATGATGACACGGGCACGGAGAGCCTGCTGAACATAGTGGTTTATTTCCATATTCTCAGGGTCACCGAAGTTGTCAATTCTGAAATACTTTTCAGCCTTTTCAATACCTGTGTCAGTAAGTCCCAGCTTCTTGTCCTTTTCATCATAGGTATAGTCTTCTTCTCTTACAGTCTTTGCAAAGCGGTCAGCAATTCTGTACATGTCAGTTGCTGCATCTCCCTGACCGGAAATGATAAGAGGAGTTCTTGCTTCATCGATAAGGATGGAGTCGACTTCGTCGACGATTGCATAGTTAAGCTCTCTTTGTGTAAGCTGTTCACGGTATACAACCATGTTGTCTCTTAAGTAGTCGAAGCCGAATTCATTGTTTGTTCCATATGTGATATCAGCTCTGTATGCTTCTTTTCTTTCTTTATCTTCAATTCCATGAACTACGCATCCTACAGTGAGTCCTAAAAATCTGTGAACCTGTCCCATCCACTCACTGTCACGTCTTGCGAGATAGTCATTTACAGTTACAACATGTACTCCCTTTCCTGAAAGTGCATTCAGGTATGCTGGAAGTGTTGCAACAAGAGTCTTACCTTCACCAGTCTTCATTTCAGCAATATCACCGTTGTGAAGAACGATACCGCCTATGAGCTGGACCTTGTAGTGCTTCTGTCCAAGAGTTCTGTAGGCTGCTTCTCTGCATCCGGCACAAGCTTCCACAAGAAGGTCATCAAGTGTCTCACCTTTTGAAAGCCTTTCTCTGAATTCATCAGTCTTTCCTTTCAGTTCCTCATCTGAAAGTGCAGCCATAGTGCTGTCTAAAGCCATAATCTGATCAGCAATCTTTTCATATTTCTTGACCTGCTTCTGGCTCTGATCCCCAAAAATCTTTTCGATTAATCCCATTTTATTCCTCCTTTTCAAGTTCAGTTACAAGAAGTCTAATCTTGATGGACTTTCTTTCAGTTGCTTCAAGAACTGTTACATCAAACCTCTTATAGTCTGCCTCGTATGTGAAACTGTCATTTACTTCAGGAAGCTTGTCAAGCTCAATCATTACCCATCCATTGACAGTTGTAGCATCAATTTCCTCTTCAACATCAAATCTGTCGAAGATCTTTTCCAGGTTTGCACTGGATTTTACTGTGTATGAGCCGTCAGGATTGAGAACAATGTCATCATCCTCTTCAGCATCGTGCTCGTCGTAGATTTCTCCAACAAGCTCTTCAATAATATCTTCCATCGTGAGAAGTCCGGCTGTTCCGCCGTACTCATCAACAATTATGGCCATATGTGACTTTTCCTTCTGCAGTCTCTTTAAAAGAAGAGAAAGCTTTATGGAACCTGAACAGAAAAGTACAGGCATCACATATTCTCTTATATCAGTATCTGTATCCTTTATGTAGTTTGAGCAGTCCTTCTGGTTCAGTACACCAAGGACTCTGTCAAGGTCCTCCTCATATACAGGAAGTCTTGAATATCCTGTTTCCATGAATATTCTCTGGATTTCTTCCTTTGGTGTAGTAATATCAATGGCAACTATATCAACTCTAGGCTTAAGTACGTCCCATGCTTCAAGTTCATTGAACTCGATGGCATTCTGAATAAGTTCAGACTGGGCTTCGTTGATGCCGCCTTCAGTTTCAGCCTCTTCAACGATTGTTATGAGTTCATCCTCTGTGATATGTGTATCATTCTTTACCTTGAACACAACAGCAAGAAGCTTTTTCCATCCTGAAAAGATTATATTTACGGGATAGAGAACAATCATGAAAAGCTTTATGAATGGTGCAACTGCCATGGCAAACTTTTCAGGATACTCCTTTGCAAGACTCTTTGGTGAAATCTCACCGAAGATGAGCACAACTACAGTAGTAACAACTGTAGATACTGTTGCTCCATAGATAGGATAGAGTGTTATGAAAAGAACTGTTGCCATTGCAGTAAGTGCAATGTTCACAATGTTGTTTCCTATAAGGATGGTGGAAAGAAGACTGTCGTAGTTGTCTGAAAGCTCAAGAACTCGTCTTGCACGTCTGTCTCCATCATTTGCCATATTCTTTATTCTTATTCTGTTAAGGGATGTGAATGCTGTCTCTGTAGCACTGAAGAATGCTGAAAAGAAGAGACATACCAGAATCCCGATTATTCGACCTGTCAATTTAGACCTCCATTACATAATATACCAATATATATTATATCACCCTTTTCAATGGAGAGAAAGTGAAAGAAGAGTGAAAAAGGGATGAAATAGGCATCATATGTTTTCAGAAGACATACAGATGCTTTTTCTTTGAACACAAACATAATTTTATGCATTAATTTTAGTACAATACCAACAAAAATTGTTTCTAGATACAAAAAAATCGAACTTTTTTGTAATTTTGATACAAAAATATGTTGACATTTTATGCATAATGGATATAATAATTTCATATTTATTCATAAAAGTTAGAAAGGCTAATAATATGTACGATTTACTTATCAAGGACGTAACAGTTGCAGACGGTTCAGGCGAACCAGTCTACAAGGCATCCGTTGCTGTAAAGGACGGAAAAATTGCCAAAATTGCTCCTGAAATCTGTGAAGAGGCAAAGGAAGTTATTGTTGCTGAAAAGGATCATGTGCTTGCACCTGGTTTCTTCGACGTACACACTCATAACGACATCCTCCTCTTAAGTGACCCAAAGGTTACTCCACAGGTACTCCAGGGCGTAACATTCGACATTTCCGGAAACTGCGGACAGTCAGCTTACCCAGTATCACACGACCCTGCACTTCGTGAGGTACTAAGAAAGTATACTGGAGTAGTAATGCCAATCGACCAGGTCCCACAGTGGAATGACATTTATTCATTTGAAGACTATGCAAAAGAAGTTGACAAGGTTAACCCAATAATCAACCATGGCCACTGGATGGGTCAGGGTACAATCAGAATTGCTGTAATGGGTATGGATAACCGTCCAGCAACTCCAGAAGAACTTGAAAAGATGAAGGCTCTCGTAAGAGAAGGTATGGAGCATGGTGCTTTAGGACTTTCAACAGGTCTTATCTATGCACCAGGCGTATTCACATCTGAAGAAGAAATCACTGAACTTGCAAAGGTTGTTGGAGAATACGGCGGAGTATATGCAACTCACATGAGAAACGAAAGTTTCAACGTAGTTGAATCCGTAAAGGAAGCTATCCGTATTGCAAAGAATTCAGGCTGCAAGCTTCTTGTTTCCCACCACAAGGTTGTAGGTGCTTCAAACTTCGGAAAGCAGAAGGAAACACTTGCACTTATGGATCAGGCAAGAGCAGAAGGCATGACAGTAATGGCAGACCAGTACCTCTTCAACTATGGTTCAACAACATTAAGTGCACTCTTCCCTCCTAAGTATCTTTCAAAGGGTATTCCTGCTCTTGTAGAAATGCTTAAGGACGAAAAGACATGTGAAGAAATCTGTGACAACATGACAAATGACGGAACATGGGAAAACTTCTTCAAGACTATGGGAGCATCTGGCATTCTCGTAGTATCATGTCCTGTTACTAAGGAATACAACAACATGCATCTCTCAGAAATCGAAGAAAAGACTGGAATTCCAGCAGTTAAGGCTGCTGCAAAGCTTTTCGTAGAAAACAATGGAGAAGTTGTTATGGCCGTTCGCTTAAGCGAGCAGGCAGTTATTGATGAAATCTGGCAGCACCCATATACAGCTGCAGGCTCTGACGGAATCGGAGCAGGTTTCATGGAACTTACTCACCCAAGAGCATACAGTGCTACAGTAAAGATCTTCCAGGAATATGTAAGGGAAAGACATGTAGTTACTCTTGAAGATGCAGTAAGAAAGTGCACATCACTTCCAGCTGGTTTCCTTGGAATCAAGACTAAGGGCCTCGTAAAGGAAGGCTATGATGCAGACCTTGTTCTTTTCAACAGGGAAACAATCGGTTCAAAAGCAAGTTTCGCTAAGCCACATGTAGATCCAGAAGGCGTTGACTACGTATTCGTAGCTGGAAAAGCAGTAGTAAAAAACGGAAAACTTGCATAACATAATTCAATATAACTCAGAAAGGACTTATTTTCAAAAATGAGCAGTACAACATTATCATCAATCATCGTGGTAATCTACCTTTGTGTCATCATCGGTATTATCATCTGGACTGGTAAAAGTTCAGAAAAGACATACAAGGGATTCGCACTTGGTGGCGGAGACATTCCTTGGTATGTAGTAGCAGGTACAATGTTCGCTTCAACAGTAGGCGGCGGTACAATGATCGGTTATGTAGGAAACTACAAGGCATTCGGAGCACAGTGGGGACTCGTTCCTGTAGCTGCATTCATCTTCATGCCTATCTTAGCTGGTTACTACCTCGCTCCTCGTTTAAAGAAGCTTGAACAGTACACAACAGGCGACATGCTTGGTATCCGTTATGGTAAGGCTTCAAGATACATTGCAGCCGGCTTAAACGCATTAGGAGAAGCAGCAGTAGTAATTTCCATGACAGCATCATTTGCAAGCATGGTTAATGGTTACCTTGGCTTAAACAAGGAAGTAGCTATCATCGTAGGACTCGTTCTCTTCTATATCTCAGCATCAATGGGCGGACTCAAGGGAGTTGCATGGACTGACGCTATCCAGGCACTCGTAATCTTCGTAACAGTAGTTATCGTAGCAGTTCTCTGCATCGGACCTTTCAAGAATGCAGGCGGATTCGCAGCAATCCCTGCAAACTTACTTAACCCATTAACTGGCGGATGCAACTGGTGGACAATGAGTGGTAACATTCTTTCATGTATCTTAATGATGATCTGCATGCAGTCACTTTTCGTTCAGAGAGTTAATGCCTGCAAGTCACCTGAAGACGCAAAGAAGGCTACTTTATTCGGAAACTGGGCTTGCGCAGCATTCATGATTTTCGGTATCGGATTCATCGGACTTGCTTCAATCCTTATCACAGACGCTGATGCAACTGGTAACTCAGTAGTAACATCAGTACTTGCAAAGATGCCTACAATCGTTGGTGCATTCTATGCCTCAGCTATTATTGCTGCCGTTCTTACAACAGCAAACTCAATGCTTCTTTCATCAAGTATGTGTATCGTTAGAGACTTCGTTGCAATCGCAGATCCATCAATCAAGGAAAACGACAAGAAGCAGATCAACATCTCAAAGATTATCATGGTTGTAATCTGTGTTCTTGCATACTTCATCGTTAAGGTTGTTCCTACAATCATGACTTGGATCCTTATGACATACACAATCATCGGATGCCTTGCATTCCCACTTTACTTTGGTCTTATGTCAAAGAAGGCTACTCCATTATCAGGTGTATTAGGACTTGCTCTTGGTGGCGGTGCTGGACTTGGTTGGGAAATCCTCAACTTATTCCACGCAAGACCAGCTGCTCTTGCAAATATCCACGCTATCTGGTTCGGTCTCATCTTCGGTATCGTAGGATGTCTCCTTGGACTCCTTTCAAAGAAGAAGTCAACTCCAGAACAGCTTGCTGCAGTAGACGCATTCACAAAGAATGTAACTTACAGCTCAGTACTTGGTAAGTAATATATATTTATTAGCCAATAAATACGGGAAAGGGAGCTTCGGCTCCCTTTTTCATAAGATAAAGGGAGATTGAATATGGAATTTCCATTCAGAAAAGAACTTGTAAAAGAAACAAAAAGCTATGCAAACAACACTCCTCATGTTTCAGGAGACACTCTTGACTGCAGCCTCGGAGTAAACCCATATGGTTACCCGGAAGAAATTGACAGCATCCTTCACACAGTAGCAGACTATCACCTTTCAGATTATCCTCATACTGACAAGCTGAGTGATGCCATTCTTTCCTACTGGAAGGATTATGGTGCAGTAGAAAAAAAGAATCTCTCCTTATGTAACGGAAGCGTATGTGGACTCTATACTTTAAACAACATATTCTCACAGAGTGTAAGAAACGAAGCAGTAGGTCCATTCCCTACTTTTACTGATATGGTAGAAAGCGTAAGAGCCTTCGGTATGACATATACCGGAGTTCCAATGAAGGAAGATGGAAAGATGGATATTGATGGAATAATCGCTTCTCTTTCAGACAGGACTGCCTTCGTTTACATCGATACTCCAAACAATCCTACAGGTCAGACAGTATCTCTCTCCGATATCAGGAGAGTTCTTGATGCAGCAAAGAAGAATGGTTCATTTGTAATAATGGATGAAGCCTATGGTGACTTCGTAGAAAGAGAAGAGTCATCCATCAGGTTTTTCAAAGAATATGACAACCTTATTGTTGTCCGTACCTTCTCCAAAGGCTTTGGCCTTGCAAACTTAAGAGGAGGATATATCTTTGCTCCTGGTGAAATCACAGGTATGCTTCTTAGAACAAGCAACCCATATGTAATCGGTGAATTTGAAAGAAGCATATTTGCTGAAGCCCTCTCCCACCCTGAACATCCATCTGCAGGCGGAAAGGTATTCAGTGAAGCAAAGGAAGAGATTATAAAGAATACCGGAAAGAATATCCGTATGCTCTATACGGATCCAAGAGTTCCTATCTGCACTCTTGAACTTATGAAACCTGGAAATCTCCAGCACATGCTTCTTAAGGAAGGAATCCTTACAGTTTCAGGACTGGATTTTGAACTCCTTAATGAAAGATTCGTAAGACTCCGCCTTCCAAAAAAGGAAGATCAGAAGAAAGTGATTTCTGCAGTTCTTGCTGTAGAAAATCTCCAGTTTAAGGGATAGAAGAGCCAAAAAGGTATAAGTTTTACAATACAACGGAGAAATCGCGTTTAAAGCCCGTTTTAAGGCCTTAAACACTCAAATATATGTGACACACAAAAACCCTTCCCCCAAAGCAAGGCCCCTCTCGCCACCCCAAACGCCATCTGCACAAAGGACTCAGCAACACGCACCATTCGCGCCTGCCCCTGATCCACATCCCCCAACACCAACCCC
>JAKSSM010000077.1 GCA_024403065.1 Clostridia bacterium
CTTGAACACGAACTTTCAGGTATGTTCGATGTAATCCATGCTGAAGGACTTTCAGTTATCTGGCCTCAGTGGGCAAGATATGTAATCGATGGCACAGCTGACAGATTCAGCAGATTTGCTGTAAATGTTTTTGGTGTTTCCCCTGAAGGAAAGAGCGAAATGGAAACTGGTCTTGAAGGAATCAGAAAATTTGAAGAATTCATGACTGAAATCGGAATGCCTCTTACACTTTCTGAACTTGGAATCACACTTACAGAAGATTCAAAGAAGGAACTTGCTGAAAGATGTGCAAAGTCCACAGGCGGAAAGAAGGGATCTGCAAAAATTCTTTTCGAAAAGGATATGTTAAATATCTACGACTCTCTTAAGTAGACAAAATAGAAGAAAGAAGGATTTTACTTAAAATGGAAAACAGCAACAAATACCCTGTCTGGGAGAGACCGGTGTTTCTCTTTGTAATCACTCTCGCTGGCGGTTTTATGAATGCCTACACATTCGTAACCAGACATGGTATTCTCGCAAACATGCATACAGCGAACATGTCAAAACTTGGTGTCAGTATCGCTCTTGGAAACTGGGACGATGCACTCTTCTACTTCCTTCCAATCATCTGCTGTATCTTTGGTGCAGCATCCAGTGAATGGTTAAAGGCAGTACTTACAAAAAAAGAAAGAAAGCATGACTGGAGAATATGTGCTCTTGTAATCGAAGCAATTGCACTTTTCCTTATCGGTTTTGTACCATTAAGTGCTGACGATTTCTGCGTAACACTTCCATCATCATTCTTTATGGGATATCAGCTCTGCCTCTTCAGATCATGTATGGGTACTGCCCACAATACTACAATCTGTACAGGTAATATTAGAAACGTAGGCCAGAAGCTTTTCGCTTTCCTTAACAGACGTGACAGGAAGTCCCTCAAGAATCTCGTGATGTTTGCATCCATTACCTTTGCATTCATGCTCGGTGCAATTCCTGGTACACTTGCATCAAATGCACTCCAGGAAAAAGCCGTATGGTGCTGCAGCCTTGTTGTTCTTTTACTTGCATTCTGGATGGTTCAGATTGAAAACAGAAAAGCAAAAGAAAAGGCACTTGAAGAGAAAAATCAGTAAAATATCTGGAGAAGGCAAAGCCTTCTCCTTTTTAGACGGAGCTTTATGAATATATTTCTTGAACTGTTTTTTACATTTATGCGTATAGGTCTTTTTACCTTTGGTGGAGGCTATGCCATGATATCCCTTATAGAAGATATCTGTGTAGAAAAGAAAAAATGGATAACTCACGAGGAAATGATGGATGTTGCTGTAATTGCCGAATCCACCCCAGGTCCTATTGCAGTAAATGCTGCAACCTTTGTGGGATACAGAAAAGGCGGGTTCTTTGGAGCACTCTGTTCAACCCTTGGTGTTGCTATCCCTTCATTTGTAATAATCTATGTCATTTCACTCTTTTTTGAAAACTTCCTTGAGGTATCCCTTGTTTCAAATGCCTTTAAAGGTATCAGAATTGCGGTTTCACTGCTTATACTAAGAGCAGGATACGGAATGGTCAAAAAGATGAAAAAGAAGCCATTTACCATAACTGTAGCTGTGCTGTCATTTATAGCAGTTTCTGTAATTTCTTTTACAGGTATACGCTTTTCAACAGTACTTCTGATGCTGTTTTCTGCAGTTGCCGGAATAAGTATGGTATTCATCAAGGAGAAAGGAGAAAAGATATGATCTATCTTGAACTATTTCTTGGATTTCTGAAGGTTGGTCTTTTCAGTTTCGGTGGAGCCTATGGTGCAATCCCGCTGATTCGTGATACTGTTCTATCCCACGGCTGGCTTACAGACGAATCTCTCTCATATATGATAGCTGTAAGCGAAAGCACTCCAGGACCAATTATGGTAAATATGGCAACATTTATCGGAAACACTGAAGCAGGTTTTCCTGGTGCACTTACTGCAACAGCTGCAGTAATAATACCATCTTTTACAGTTATTATCCTGATTGCCCTTGCCTTAAAGAAGTATCTTAAGAACAGATATGTTCAGGGTGCTCTTTCAGGACTCAAACCGTGCATCATTGGGATCATTCTTGCAACAGGTATATATATGCTTTTCAGTAATCTGAAAGAAGCAGCATTCAAAAGTGATATGAGAGCCTTCCTTATTCTCCTTATCCTCCTGGTATTTCTTCTTATCTACGAAAAGGTCCTTAAGAAAAAGGCATCCCCTATTGCAATAATCCTTGTATCTGCACTCCTTGGTGCAGGTATATATATGTAATATTCATATCAAAAAAGGAAGTTCATCTGAACTTCCTTTTTTCTTTCTATTCGAATCTACCTTTTATATCTGAATCTACCTTCTAAAATTAAATCATCTGCTCTGGGTGGAAAACCTTGTCGAATTCTTCAGCTGAAAGGAATCCAAGCTTTACGCATGCTTCCTTAAGTGAAGTGTTGTCCTTGTATGCTGTCTTTGCAACCTTTGCAGCATTTTCATAACCGATGTATGGGTTTAATGCTGTTACAAGCATAAGTGAGTTGTAAAGGTTGTTGTGCATCTTTTCCTTGTTAGCCTTGATTCCTACAGCACAGTTGTTGTTGAAGGAAACAATGGATTCAGCAAGAAGTCTTGCTGACTGAAGGAAGTTGTAGATACATACTGGCATGAATACGTTTAATTCAAAGTTACCCTGTGAAGCTGCAAGACCAACTGCTGTATCGTTTCCGATAACCTGAACTGCTACCATTGTAACCTGTTCGCACTGAGTTGGGTTAACCTTACCTGGCATGATGGATGAACCTGGTTCGTTTTCAGGAATTGTGATTTCTCCGATTCCGAGTCTTGGTCCGCATGCAAGCCATCTTACGTCGTTTGCAATCTTCATCATATCACATGCAAGAGCCTTTAAAGCGCCGTGAGCGAATACGATTTCGTCCTTTGATGTAAGGGCATGGAACTTGTTCTTTGATGTAACGAAATCCTTACCAGTGATTTCAGCTACACACTTTGCAACTTCCTTGTCGAATCCCTTTGGAGTGTTAAGTCCAGTACCTACTGCTGTACCACCAAGTGCGAGTTCCTTAAGGTGCTTTAATGAATCCTTAAGCATTGCCTTGTCCTTTTCAAGGGAGAATCTCCATCCTGAGATTTCCTGTGAGAAAGAAATTGGAGTAGCATCCTGAAGGTGAGTTCTTCCTGACTTTACGATACCCTTGTTTTCCTTTTCGAGTCTTTTTAAAGTTTCAACTAAAAGGTCGATAGCTGGGAATAACTTGTCTTCAATTGTAAGAACTGCAGCGATATGCATTGCAGTTGGGAATGTGTCATTTGATGACTGTGACATGTTGATGTCATCGTTTGGGTGAAGAAGCTTCTTGCCTGCGATTTCATTTCCGCGGTTTGCAATTACTTCGTTTGCATTCATGTTGGACTGAGTACCGGAACCTGTCTGCCATACTACAAGTGGGAAATGGTCATTAAGCTTTCCTGATGCAACTTCGTCACAAGCCTTAGCGATTGCAGCGAACTTTTCGTCAGTCATCTTTTCTGGCTTTAAAGCGTGGTTTGCCATAGCAGCAGCCTTCTTTAAAACACCAAATGCATATGTGATTTCTCTTGGCATTGTTTCAATACCTACTCCGATTGGGAAGTTTTCGTGTGATCTTTCTGTCTGTGCAGCCCAGTACTTGTCTGCTGGAACCTTTACTTCTCCCATGGAGTCATGTTCAATACGATATTCCATTTATATAGTCTCCTTAAATATTAAAGTGGATAATCCCTGTCAAGCTTTTCAAATGCAGCCTTCTTTAAGTTAGCGTAAACGCTTTCACCGTGAGTGTCCATACCTACTACGAGTGGTCCGAATTCTACAACTTCGAGATCCCATAAAGCTTCTGGCATACCCATTTCAAGATAGTGAACGTCAACTACCTTCTTAACGCATTCAGCACCCTTTGCAGCACATCCTGGAGCAGCCTGTAAGTATGCATAACCATATTTAGCGCATGCATCAAGAGTTCCCTTATCCATACCGCCTTTTCCGATTACGAACTTAACGCCCATTTCTCCTACCATATCTGCATATGGTTCCATTCTGATGGATGTTGTAGGTCCGATAAGCTGTAAGTCCCAGCCGCCTTCAGCATTCTTAAGGCATACAGGACCTGCATGATATACTGTGTATCCGTTGAAATCCTTTGGAAGAGCTTCTCCTCTTTCAAGCATTTCCTTATACTTCTTGTGAGCCATATCTCTTGAAGTGTAGATATGTCCAGTGATATATACTACGTCTCCAACGTGAAGATCTCTAACATCACTTTCCTTGATTGGAGTATTTAACTTAACTGTTTTCATCTCATTCTCCTCCCTATAATAACTTTTCTACTCTGCCATCATTATAGATACGAACGCCTGCACGTCTTGCTACCCAGCAGTGGAAGTTGATTGCAACTGGAGCGATAGCTGTGTGTGTAGCACACTTTGCAATCTTTACGCCGTAGCAAACTGTATCTCCGCCGCATCCTGCAGCACCAAGACCAAATGAGTTGATTTCGTCCTTAAGTTCCTTTTCAATACGTGCAAGTGTAGGATCTGGGTTAACATCATCCCACTTACGAGTACTTACTGCCTTACGGCTTAACTTTGAACATACGTCCATCTGTCCTCCGATACCGATACCGATAGCAAATGGTGGGCATGGCTTTCCGCCTGCGTTGATTGCTGTTTCAAGAACAAATCTCTTTAATCCTGCGAAATCCTGATCAAGCTTGATCATTGGAACTGTCATAATCTTCATGGCATTTCCAAGTTCTGCACCACAACCCTTGAAGCTGATGTAGAAATCTACATATTCCTGACCTGGGTTGTATTCGTATTCGATGTTAGGAACACCTTCACCGGAGTTATCTCCTGAGTTGATTCTAGTAAGCGGATCTACAATACTTGGACGAAGGTAACCCTTCTTTGTAGCTTCTCCTAAAGCAGCACCAACTACTTCATTGATCTTTTCTGGAAGATTGCCATCACCAAATGAAATCCAGCTTGTTGGATATCCAGGGGACTGGCAGATTCCCTTGCCCTTGTTTCCTGCAATTTCAAGGTTTTCAACCATTGAAGAAAGCATAGTCTTTGCTGTCATGTTAGTTTCCTTTTCAAGAGCTTCATGTACTAAACCCTTTACGTCGTCAGAAACTGAAGTTGCGGCTCTTAAGACTGCTTTGTAGACTTCGTCTTTTACTAACTGTTCGTTCACTTTCTCTACCTCCTAAAGTTCGTTAAAAATATCATTTACATCTTCAAGTTCTTCAAGATGTCTTACTCTATATATAAGCTTATCCATCTGTTCATCACTTAAGATTCCAGCTGTTACTGTTCTGAATTTGTTTTCTTCAATCTCAAATGTAAACGGATTCTTGTAGTCACCAAGTGGATATTCTACTTTCTTCTTGATCACTGATCCATCTTTAAAGTAGATTTCTACCTGATGTGGCCAGCATGAAGGGTCCTTTGTGAAGGTCTCTTCAATGCCCTCATCAACAACCTGTTCTACCTTCTTTACAAGTTCCTGTACAACAGGATTGTTTGTCTTTTCATCGCTGAATACATCACCTAAAAGGTTTCCGTATACAAGCATTGCAGCCAGGCAGTATGCTGTACTGAACTTGCAGGCATATGCTGTTCTAGGATCAGTTACTCCTGCTGTATTCTTTGCTACCTGATAGGTTCTGTCTATAATCTTTTCGATACTGTCAATATCGATATCATATTCTTTCTTAAGCATCTCTACAGCATAGTTTCCGCTGTGGATATGTCTGCAGCATGCGTATGGCTTGAAGGAATTTGACATGATCATGTAGTTTCCTTTTTCAAGACCAGCTGTAATTGCAGCCTTGTTTGCATCCTTGTTTAAAGCTCCAAGGAATCCCTTTGAACCTTCAAGAATTTCTGATGCTCCAGTAAAACCGAGCTTTGCAAGTTCACTTGCTCTCATTCCTGAAAGTGTGGCATTTGCAGTATGAAGGGATTTGCTCATGGCTCCATCCTTCATGAATTCCCAGAGTCCTGCTGACTGAGTTCCGGCTGAACCAAGTGCATTAAGCATCTGATCCTTTGTGAGTCCCAGAAGCTTACCGGTTGCTGCAGCTGATGAGAATGAGCCTACAACACCTGTTGTATGCCAGTACCAGTATGCACCAGGGTTTATTGCTGTACCGATTCTTGCTGCTGCTTCATAGCCTGAAACAACTGCAGTTATAAGGTCCTTACCGCTTTTCTTCATTGCCTGTGAAACTGCAAGGGCTGCAGGAATTGTAATTGCTGCAGGATGTGTGATTGATGTGTTGTGAACATCATCAAGGTCAAGAAGATGTCCACATGCAGCGTTATATGCTGCTACATTATGCATTTCACCTTTCTTGAAACCGTTTGAAAGGCAGTTTGCCTGCTCCTTCTGGTCCTTGTCACTGAAATAGTATTCTCTCCAGATCTTTTCTACAGAATTGTCACTGGATGCAACTGCTACTCCAAGGAAATCCAGAATGCAGAGCTTTGTGTATTCAATTACATCTTTTGAAAAGTCTTCGTATCTGATTTCAGATATGAAGTCGCTTAATTTTCTAGTTTCCATATTTACCTTTTTTGTAAGTGGGGCGCATAAGCGCCCCATATACTCTATAATCCTAAAATTTCTCTTGCTTCAGCTGGAGTAGCAACCTCACGGTTAACTTCCTTTGCGATTCTTACTACTCTTTCAACAAGTGCTCTATTGGATGCCTTTACACCCTTTGCAAGATAGAGGTTGTCTTCAAGGCCTACTCTTACGTGGCCACCAGCTGCGATTGCCATAAGCATTGTGTTTACCTGGTTGTATGATACACCGGATGCACACCATTCTGATCCTTCTGGAATCATTGTAAGAAGATGAGCAAGCTGCTTTATATCAGCCTTCTGAACATTCTTCATACCCATTACGAAATCGAAATAGATTGGAGCCTTGATAAGACCCTTCTTTAAAAGGTCTACTGCAGCATCAACCATGTTTGTATCGAATACTTCGATTTCAGGCTTGATGTTTCTTTCCTTCATCATCTCTGCGAGCTTTAATACAAGGTCTTCATCATTTGCATAAACTCCTACAGGGAAGTTTGTGGAACCTGTACATAAGCTTGCCATTTCAGGGTTTGAATAAAGGCATGCATTTCTTGATTCGAAGTCAAGACCTGCACGTCCGCCAGTTGAAAGCTGAACGATGAGTTCAGGACATCTTGCCTTTACTCCTTCGTAGATCTGTCTGAAGATTTCTCTGTCATGACAGTTCTTTCCTTCAGCATCTCTTGCATGAATGTGTACGATGGAAGCACCAGCTTCATATACACTTACTGCATCTTCAATAATTTCTTCAACTGTTACAGGCACATTAGGGTTGTTTTCCTTTGAAGGAATTGAACCGTTAAGTGCACAGCAGATTATAAGTTTTTTCATTA
>JAKSSM010000078.1 GCA_024403065.1 Clostridia bacterium
GTTTGATGCCATTACTGATTCAATCTGATGAATTTTTCCTTCTCTTACAAGATTTCTTATGGCAAGATTCATATGCATTATTTCAAACACTGGAATTACTTCGCCGTTTACTCCAGGTACAAGTACCTGTGATATTACTGACTTTAATACCATTGCCAGCTGGTTTCTTATCTGCACCTGCTGGTTAGGTGGAAATGCATCGATAATTCTGTCGATGGTATTTGCAGCACCTGTTGTATGGAGAGTAGAGAAAAGCAGCTGACCTGTTTCTGCTGCGGTCATTGCAACTTCCATGGTTTCACTGTCACGAAGTTCTCCAAGAAGAATTACATCAGGACTTTCACGAAGAGCACTCTTTAAGGCTTTCAGGTAGTTGTCACAGTCATTTCCGATTTCTCTCTGACTTACGATACATTTGTTGTGTCTATGTACATACTCCAGCGGATCTTCAAGAGTGAGAATATGACCTTCACGTGTACTGTTGATTCTGTCGATTATACATGCAAGTGTTGTTGACTTTCCGGAACCTGCCTGACCTGTTACAAGAACAATTCCGTTTCTGCGGTCAGCAACATTCATTACCTCATCTGGAATATTGTACTCCTTTGCATCAGGAATACCGAATTTTATAACCCTTATTACTGCAGCAATGGAACCACGCTGAACGAACATGTTTACACGGAATCTTCCAATACCATTTATGGATACGGAAAAGTCTTCGTCTGTTGTTTCACCATTTACCATCAGTTCTTTCTTTCCGGAAAGCTGATAGAGTTCCTTTGCAAACTTAAGTGTATCATCAGGCTTAAGAATTCCCTGTTCAGAAAAACGCTTCTGCATACCGTTTATCTTGAAAGTAAGGGGGAGTCCTGCAATAATGAAAATGTCTGATGCTCCACAGTTTATGGCATCTTTAAAGATTCTTTCAATTTCCATGTCTTTTCCTTTCCTAAAGAAGATTGAGGAACTTGTCCTCCCACTCTGTCTTTATGCTCCATTCAGTAATCCTGTAGCCTTCTCCTTCTATTCTGAGTTCTGCTTTAAGGACTGTATTTCCGTTATGTATTTCAGCTTTTATTGTTCCATCCTCTGAAACACTGCCTTTATTAAGTGTTCCTTCACCCTTAAGGAAGTTCTCAACCTCCATAAGCCATATCTGACCCATGGATTCTGTTTCATATACTTCTGATATATGCTCCGCATATCTTTCTGATGCTTTAAGCCCACGAAGGGCTGTAACTGAAGAAAGAACGCTGAATACGGAAAGTGCAAGTATTATCACAAGGAAGAGTAATGCTATGCTTCCTGTTCTCAATCTATTCTTTTCCATAGCTCATCCCTCCTTCAAACAAAGTAAAGTCAAGCTCATAGATTACGGACCCGTCTTTAGACTCAACTGATATGTGACTGTTCTTAAGGATAGTTCCCTCTTCTTCCACCTTTAAAAGGAATACAGCGTTATCCTCGTCAGTTTCTAAAAAGTTTTCATCATAGAAAGTAACACCAGTTCTGTTTATCCCTGCCTTTATCATTTCAGCTTCGTTTCTTGATAGGGAGACTGCCATGTCAAGAGTTCTGCTCCTTATTCCAAAATCCACAGACTTCATGAAAAGCACAGATGTGAAAGCCACTGTGATAATCAGTATGAACATGAAGAGTGCAAGTGGAACTGTATAACCAAGTCCTGCCTTTCTATTCATAGACATCACCTCCCACAATATGCGCATAACCCTTTATGCCATCAGCTTCAATTATGAGGAGACTGTTTTCAATCATGAGATCAAGTGCAGAAAGTTCACATATCTTTTCGTAGAATACGGGTTTAATATCTCTATCCTCTAAGGATACTTCTGATATGAGGCTTCCCTCATAGAGATATATTCTTGTTTCATATCCATCCTTTTCCTTAAGGCAAAGTACCTTTCCGTAGGATGAATCCTTTATTTCAATTCCACCCTCTTTATTGTTTGAAAGCACTTGGCTTTCAATATATGAGAATACCTTTCTGTCTTTCTCGTTTCTCTTTTCCAGTTCATTGATTTTTCTGTAGGCAGATAAACCAAGAATTACTGAAAGAAGAAGGAAAAGAATGAGGGTCACATAGAGGATCAGAGTAATTATTTCGGATTTTCTTGCTCTTTCCATATCTACTCCTCACCTCTTACAAGCACTCTTACAGTTGGCATCATGTTTGATGCAAAGTAGTCGTAGCTTACGATATATTCTCTGTGGTTTATAACAAGGCCATAGTGTTCTTCAAGATACTCTATGTCCTTTGGATATGCGCCCTCAATGGAGTAGCATTCAATAGCCTTTTCAATTACAAGATCCCTTATCTGATTCCTGCTTTCATTAAGGATATTCCTCTTCATTTCAGGGTACTTAAGCACAAAAAGACATACTGAAAAAATCAGAAGTACCATAAGTGTTACTGCTATTCTTTTCATATGTCTTTTCTTTTTCATACTAGAATGCTCCAAGTATACCTATAAGGGGAAGCATTACACTGAGAAGCGTAATACCCACTGTAAGCGTCAGAAATCCGATCAGAACCGGTTCAATTACATCTATAATGCTGTTTATCTTTTCATGGGAATCACTGGCAAGCATCTCTGAAATTTTTGCCATGGTCTCAGGAAGATTTCCTGAAATATCAGACCCCATAATCATTCGCCTCATGGTTACAGGAAGTTCATTAAGTTCAGCAAAAACTGAAGATAGAGATGCACCATTCTTTACCTTTTCTGATGCTTCTATAGTCCAATCTCTCAGTCTCCTGTTTTCTGTAACAGAAAGAGCTTTTATCAAGGCAGTCTCTTCCGTTGCACCTGATCTTAACAGTGTTGCAATAACTGATGCTGCCTTTGAAAGAGAAAGTGAAAACGCCACATCCTTTGTAAAGAACAGTTTTTCAGAAAGTCTGTAGACTTTCTTTCTGCCCTTTTCATTTCCAGCCATAATGGAAATAACAATAAGGAAAAGTGAAGCAATTACAGCTATTGCTGTACCTGTTTTTCCGGTTATATCCGATGCCTTTATATATCTGAAACTGGAAGCAAGAAGACCTCCAGTCATTCCTTCATAGACATTTATGAACATAGGAAGAACAAAGAATACAAGAATGAGAAGCACTGCACACATAAGAAGCATGAGAATTACAGGGTAAATAAGAGCACCCTGAACTTTCTTTCTTAAGGCATACTGCTTTTCATAATACTGGGAAAGATCCAGCAGTGCCTCTTCAAGTCTTCCAGAATATCCTGATGCTTCAATTACACCCTTTGCATATTCAGGGAAAATCTCTGAAAGTCTTACTGCTTCAGAAAATGATTTTCCATCGTTCATAAACTGGAAAAGTTCATCCGAAGCTAAGGAAAGAGGTCCCTCCTTTTCTCCTGCAATCATTTCAAGAGAATTGGAAAGATCAGCTCCAGAATGGAGCATTACACCAAGGTTTCCAAAGAGTATTCCGATTTCTTCATATGTGAGTCTTTTCTTCATTGCTGCTCCTAATATGTATAACGGGTTGTATATTCGCTGTCATCCTTAAGTCTGTCCGGTGTTGCACCGCTTGCTGCACGGGTTATATCAATTCTTTCCCACTTCATACCGTCAGTCTTAATTCCCACAGTTATCCAGCCTTTACCTTCGATATAGAAGGTGTTCCAGGCATGATAGCGGTCTTCTGTAAGATATCCGGTAATGAGCTTGCAGGGGATTCCTATACTTCTTATCATGGCACAGGCAAGACTTGCATAGTCAAAACAGATTCCCTTCTCTGTAAGGAGTGTATCATCAGGGAAAGGCAGATATCCGCTCTTTACGGTTTCGGCCTTTTCGTAGTCATACTTTATATGTTCAGTCAGATACTTGTATATCTTAGCTACTGCATCAAGATCCGTCTTTACATTCTTTGTGAGTTCCCTTGCCTTCTTTACGCATTCGGAGTCCTCAGTAAAATATACATACTGGGATGGTCTTAAAAACGGTTCAAACTCGCTGTCCATTACGACTTCAATTTCCTTTGAGTAGCAGAGAGCAAATCGGTCTTCTCCAAGACCCTTAAGTACTCTTAAAAGATATGTGCCGTCTCCCATATTAAGTGGAACAACAGTCTCTGTTTCATCTCCTGGAATATCGTATGTATAGGTCGTAGTATCCTTAAGTACCTGGAATTTGATTCTTCCATCATGAGAAAGCGAAAGAGAAACATATCCACGGTTTACGGATGAGATATCCATCTTTCCAATAGGAACTTCTTCTGCATTTTCAGTATCAAGAGTAGCCTCTTTTACTTCCTGGATTTCGAAAACTTTCCCATCTGGCATTGAACTTCCGCAGGATACAAAAAGCACAGCAAAAAGAACAAGTGCCACCACTATTCTTCCTGTCCCTCTAAACCCTTTCATAAGTCCTCCATTTTAACTTTCCTACATATATTATAGCCCAATTTTTTCAATAAATCCATTTTTTTAATATTTAATTGCTCAATATATCTCAAGTTATGATATATTTAGTGTATATATAGGGAGGAAATCCATATGAGAACATTCTTTAGAGAAAAGAAATTTGCTTTTTTCGTAACACTTTACAGTTTATGCTGTGCACTTTTCTGGACTGCTCTTCGCGTTAACTACGCAGGAATAAGCAAGGCACTTGGTGCTGACCACAATCAGTCCTTTATAATCATGTATCTTCCTGTGCTTGTACTTGCCTTTACATGGCTGGTATTTATAGTATCAGCACTGGTTCTTCTTTTCAGACGTTCAGGAAGACTTACAGAACCATCCATAATTCTTTTCATACTCTGTATTATTGAAACAGGATTATGTGCAGGAGTTGTAATCGGAGGTTCATACGACTACCTCGATTTCATTCTTCCAAAGTTCTTTTCAACTCTTGCAGTATCCCTCGTATTCATACTGCTTCTTGTCCTTTCACTTCCATTTGAAAGAAAGAAGCTTGGTGCAACACTTCGAATCCTTTTCCTTCTTCTCCTTGTTTTTTCAGCTGTTGTTCTCGGATTCGACTTAAGACCAAACTTCATTTCAACTGATGCAGTAGTATATGCAGTTGAAGATACATACCAGATTGTATTCTCTACCCATGACGAGTCCCTTGCCTGGGTAAAGATTGGAAATGATACATACTATGACCTCTATGCCGGAAGCATGAAGAGTAATGATCATGTTCATAAGATTACAGTTCCACAGAGCGCTTTGGACAACGCAAAAGAATACACAATATATGCTGAACAGGTCTACTACCGTGGACCATTTGGAGCATTCAAAGGAAAAGTACTTGAAAAGACTCACAAGTTCAGACCTGTAAATTCAGCAGATGGTATTTCATACTATGCCATGAGTGACGTACACGGATGCTTCGATGGAGCAACTTCAAGTGCAAAGTCTGTTAAGGACCTTGACTTCCTTGTACTCCTTGGAGATATCACATCCATGGTTGAATATGAAAGAGATGCAAACTTTGCAAACAAGGTTGCCTTTGAAATCACAAAGGGAGAAATGCCTGTTGTATATTTAAGAGGAAACCATGAAATAAAGGGTAAGTATGCAGAAGACCTCTACAAGTATGTAGGTTCAAAGGATGGAAAGTTCTACTACACATTCACCCTTTCCGATATCTATGGTATCGCACTTGATCTTGGAGAAGACCATGACGATGACTGGTGGGAATACTATGAATCTGCACAGTTTGACCTCTATCGTGATGAACAGACTGAATTCCTGAATTCCGTATTTGAAAAGAAGGAATACAAAGACTACTCATACACCATGGTATGCTGCCACATTCCTGTTCCATTTGTAAATTCAAGAAAGAATCATGAAGTCTACAAGAAGGAATGGACATCCATCATAAATGCAATCCGTCCTGATATCTTCCTTTCAGGTCATCAGCATGATCTGACACCACTTGAACCTGGTGCTGTAATTCCAGAAACAACTCTCTGCTATAACGGAAACTTCAAGGGTGATGGTTCAAAGGAATATAACGGATATATGACAGACTTCCATTTCACAGGATTTATTACATCCCGTCCATTTAAGAATGAACAGGTTGGTGATGACATCAAGCTTGGAAAGTCATACTATACAGGACTCCATGTGTTAGCTGACCTTGATAAACAGACCCAGACAGCAAGATACATAAATGCCAAAGGTGAAACAGTTCCAGTCTGCAACATGTTTGGTGAAGACAGCCCTAGAACTGAATTCACATCAAAACTTGTAATCCGCAAGATGCCTGTAGTTCCAGGTTCATCTGATGAGACTGAGGAAACTGAAGAAACTGAAAAACAGGAAGACAATACCGCTAAAACCGAAGAAAAGGAAGAAAGCACAGATAAAACTGATACTTCAGATAAAGTTACACCATAAATGAGGAGTCACATGAAAAGCATTATAAAATATATTTCACTCACTCTGATTACAATGCTGCTCCTGGTTTCACTTTCAGCATGCGGTAAGAAAAACGAGGATATCCTTTTCACAAGATATGTGTCATTTGGAACAGGCAGCAAAACAATGGTAGTTGTTCCATGACTTTCAATAGGATATGTCACTGACAGCGAAGATGCACTTAAAGATGCATTTAAAGACTTTACTGATGACTATACAGTATATGTATTTGATGTAAGAGACAACGTTCCAGAAAACTATACAATTGAACAGATGGGGGATGACCTTGTAAAAGCTATAAAAGATGCAGGTTTAAGCAATATCTATATGTATGGCTGCTCAATGGGTGGCATGGAATCCATATATATTGCAGGGAAATATCCTGAACTTGTATCAAAGGTTGCTGTTGCAGCATCCATGGTAAAAGCAAATGAGACATCAGATAAGGTTGTATTAAACTGGATCAGTCTTGCAAAAGAAAAGAAGTGCCATGAGCTTACAGCTGATATGGGTGAACATATTTATTCACAGGCAGTATATGAATCGCTGAAATCAGTATTCTCTCAGATGGCAGATGGTCTTGACGATGCACTCCTTACAAGATTCATTAATACTGCATCAGTAATACCAGGACTTGATATAACAGAAGAAGCAAAAGCAGTAAAGTGCCCTGTTCTCATACTTGGAGCAAGGGGTGACAGAGTTCTTACATCAGATGCTTCAGAAGAAATTGCAGAACTTACCCATGGCGAAATATTCATCTACTCCGAGGATTTCCCTCATGCAGTATATGATGAAGCACCAGACTTAAGAGGTAAGGTAAAAGAATTCTTTGACAGATGATTAAACCATGAACTGAGCGAAATGCTCAGTTCTTTTATTGCACGGAAAAAGCCCTCATGTGAGGGCTTTCAGCAAAGTTTCTATTATCACTCAAGGGAGGAAAAAAACTAACCGATTGGGTTCCAGAGTAACTTGTAAACTTCTTCTACATCAGTCATTGATGTGATAAGTCCAGCCTTGATGTAGTCAGCTACGATCTGCTTCA
>JAKSSM010000079.1 GCA_024403065.1 Clostridia bacterium
GAGGCCCTTGAACGAAGTGAAAGGCCCGCGTCTTTAGGCGCGGGTCAGTGTTAGAGACTTTTAGTCTCAGTGCGAACCACCCGCTTTACGGGTGGCACCGATTGCCATTTTCCGTGTATACACTTGTGGTTTCTTCACAAAAATATCACAAAACTTTGTATATTTTTTACAAAAAGTATGTTGACAATCTAACTATCTGGGTATAAAATAAGGCATATTTTCCTTTTTAAGAAATGTTTAACGACATTGGGGCGGTAGGCCCACTGATTATGGCTGATCTAGAAATAGATTAAATATCTACCTTTATTGGGAAAAAGACCGGGGCTGACCGGTCTTTTTCTTTGTCTGAATCTTTTCAAACAATAATTTCTATGCTAAAATAAATGGTTAGAAAAGAAGAAAAAGGAAAGAGAGAAATTATGTTTTCCAAATTGGATTTTATCGAACAGAAATATGAAGAGCTGTCCCTTACAGTTTCCGACCCTGATGTAATTGCCAACCAGACAGTATGGCAGAAGCACATCAAGGATATGGGTGAAATGGAACCTGTAGTACAGAAATACCGCGAATACAAGAAGAGCCAGGAAGACCTTAAATCTGTTAAGGAAATGCTTGAAATGGATGATCCTGAACTTAGAGAACTTGCTAAGATGGAGCTTTCCGAACTTGAAGAAAAGATTCCGGCTTTAGAATCAGAACTTAAGATTCTCCTTCTTCCAAAGGATCCTAACGATGAAAAGAACGTTATCCTTGAAGTAAGAGCTGGTACAGGTGGAGAAGAAGCTGCCCTTTTCGCACAGGACCTTTTAAGAATGTACCTCAGATACTCTGAAAGAAGAGGCTGGAAAGCAGAAGTAATTGCAATCAACGATACTGAACTTGGTGGAATCAAGGAAGTAGAAGTTATGATAAAGGGTAAGGGAGCATACTCAAGAATGAAGTATGAATCCGGTACTCACAGAGTACAGCGTGTACCTGAAACTGAATCATCAGGAAGAATCCATACATCAGCTGCAACCGTTGCAGTACTTCCTGAAGTAGATGACGTTGAAGTAAAGATTGACCCAAACGATGTAAGAGTAGACGTATACCGTTCATCTGGACATGGTGGACAGTGCGTTAATACTACTGACTCGGCTGTTCGTCTTACTCATATCCCAACAGGCCTTGTTGTTACATGTCAGGATGAAAAGTCCCAGATCAAGAACAAGGAAAAGGCAATGAAGGTACTTAAGGCAAGACTCTATGATATGATGCTTTCACAGCAGAATGCTGAAGTATCTGCAGAAAGAAGACAGCAGGTAGGTTCTGGTGACAGATCAGAACGTATCAGAACATATAACTTCCCACAGGGAAGAATTACTGATCACAGAATCGGTCTCACACTCTATAGACTTGAGTCATTCCTTGACGGTGATATCGACGAAGTAATCGATGGCCTTATCACATCCGATCAGGCAGAAAAGATGAAGAACTTCTAATGATAACTAAAATTTTCAGTACAACTGAAGATGACCTTAGAGAAGCAGGAAGAATCCTTAAAAACGGTGGACTCGTAGCATTTCCTACAGAAACAGTATACGGACTCGGTGCAGATGCCTTGAATCCAGAAGCTGCAAAAAAGGTGTACCTTGCAAAAGGACGTCCAAGTGACAATCCTATGATTGTTCACATCCAGGAAAGAGGTGAAATCTATAGCCTTACAGATACTGTATCAGATGATGTAAAGGTTCTTATGGAATCCTTCTGGCCAGGACCACTCACCATAATCGTAAAGGCAAAGGATATTATCCCAAGAGTTACAACAGGAGGTCTTTCAACTGTTGCCGTAAGAATGCCATCAAGTGAAATAGCAAGAAAGGTTATCAGGTATTCAGGATGCCCTATTGCTGCTCCAAGTGCAAATCTTTCAGGAAAGCCATCACCTACAAAGGGAAGTCACTGTGTAGATGACATGAATGGAAGAATTGATGGAATAATTCTTGGCCCTGACTGTGAAGTAGGAATCGAATCAACAGTAATAGATATGACAGGTGACAGTCCTGAGATACTTAGACCTGGTATCATTACCCGTGAAGAGATATCACTTGCTCTTAATAAAGAGGTTAAATATGACAGAGCACTTTTTGAAAAGCCTGGAGAAGACTTTTCGCCAAAGGCTCCTGGAATGAAGTATAAGCATTATGCTCCAAAAGCAGAGATGATACTCTTTAAAGGGGAAAAGGACAAGGTAAGACAGGCTATCAGCTTAAGAGAGAAGGAAGAAACTGAAAAAGGGAAAAAGGTTTCAGTAATTCTCTTTGATGACAACAGGACTGCAGCCCATGACCTCTTTATGAAGCTGAGACAGTGTGACCTTGATGGAACAGATCTTATCCTCTGTGAGGCACTTACTGAAGAGGGACTTGGATTCTCTGTTATGAACAGAATGCTCAAATCCGCATCATACAATGTGGTTGAGATATAGATTAATATATTAGTAGAAAGAAAGGCGCTACATATGATTATTGCACTTGCTTCTGACCATGGTGGTTATGAACTTAAGGAAAAGATTAAAGAACATTTAAAGGAAAAGGATTCTTCTATTGAACTTCTTGATTTCGGCACAGACTCCACAGCATCCGTTGACTATCCAATCTACGGAAAAGCTTGTGCAGAAGCAGTAGCCAAGAAGGATGCAGACCTTGGAATCGTATGCTGTGGTACTGGTATCGGTATCTCCATTGCAGCAAACAAGGTAAAGGGAATCCGCTGCGGACTCTGCACATCCGTTGAAATGGCTACACTTACAAAGCAGCACAACAATGCAAACATGATTGCTCTTGGTGGAAGAACAACTTCACCTGAACTTGCATGTGACATCGTTGACGCATGGCTTGACAGTGAATTCATGGGTATGCACCATACAAAAAGAATAGAAATGCTTGACAATATGTAAATTGAAGGAGATTAGAAAAATGGGAAAAGTATTGGTATTTGATCATCCACTTATTCAGCACAAGGTTACTCTTATGAGAAAGACTGAAACAACAAACAAGGATTTCAGAGAACTCGCTCAGGAAGTTGTAACACTTATGGGTTATGAAGCTACAAGAAATCTTCCACTTATGGATGTTGAAATCGAAACTCCAATGTGCAAGACTACTCAGAAGGTACTTGCTGGTGAAGATATTGCAATTGTTCCAATTTTAAGAGCCGGACTTGGTTTCGTAGATGGTATGCTTGCTCTCTATCCAAATGCAAAGGTAGGACATATCGGACTCTACAGAGATCCAGAAACTCATGAACCTGTTGAATACTACTGCAAGCTTCCAAAGGACATTGAAAAGAGAGAAATCTTCGTTGTAGACCCAATGCTTGCTACAGGCGGTTCTGCAATTGATGCAATCGCTTCCATCAAGAAGTATGGTGGAAAGAACATCAAGTTCATGTGCCTTATTGCTGCTCCAGAAGGAATTGAAGCATTACAGAATGCACATCCAGATGTAGACATCTATATCGCTGCCAAGGACGAAAAACTTAACGAAAACAAGTACATTCTTCCTGGTTTAGGCGATGCCGGAGACAGATTATTCGGAACAAAATAAAATATACAGAAAAGGAATTTTTAGACAATGGATTTTAACAAGCTTATTCCAGACACAGTGTCAAAGCATGACAATGTATATGATGTGTTAAAGGAAAGAGGATTTATTGAACAGTCAACAGATGAAGAAAAGGTAAGAGAACTCTTAAAGAACGAAAAGGTTAAGTTCTATATCGGTTTCGACCCAACTGCAGACTGTCTTCATGTAGGACACTTCATGCAGGTTATCATTATGATGTACATGCAGAAGTTCGGTCACACACCAGTAGTTCTTATTGGTGGCGGTACTGGTATGGTTGGAGACCCATCAGGAAGATCTGACATGAGACAGATGATGACTGTTGAAACTATCGAACACAACTGCAACGAATTCAAGAAGCTCTTTGACCAGTTCCTGGATTTCGATGAAGAATGGAAATATGAAGGAAATGAAGGAGTATATGTTCCAGGACACCAGAACAAGGTTCCTGCAGCAGGAAAAGCCATTGCAGTAAACAATGCAAGATGGTTAAGACCTTTAAACTACATCGAATTCATGAGAGAAGTAGGTTCAAAGTTCAATATCAACACAATGCTCAGAGCTGAATGCTTCAAGCAGAGAATGGATAGAGAGGGCGGCCTCACTATGCTTGAACTTAACTACATGCTTATGCAGTCCTATGACTTCATGGTTATGGCAAGAGACTTTGATGTAAAGATCGAATTCGGTGGAAATGACCAGTGGTCAAACATCATCGGAGGCGTAGACCTTACAAAGAAGATGGCTGGAAAAGACGTTTACGGTATGACATTCTCTCTCCTTACAAACTCAGAAGGAAAGAAGATGGGAAAGACTGCAAAGGGTGCTTTATGGCTGAAGGCCGAAAAGACTTCTCCATTTGAATTCTTCCAGTACTGGAGAAACGTAGCTGATGCTGACGTTAACAAGTGTTTAAGAATGCTTACATTCCTTCCTATGGATGAAGTAAACCGTCTTTCATCCTTAGAAGGTGCTGAAATAAACAAGGCAAAGGAAATCCTTGCATATGAAGTAACAAAGCTTGTTCATGGTGAAGTTGAAGCAAAGAAGGCACTTGATGGTGCAAGAGCAGCATTCGGTGGCCAGATGGATACAACAAATATTCCAAGAGAAAAGATGGATCCATCAAAGTTTGAAGGAGAAGGCATGGGTCTTATAAACCTTCTCAAGGAACTTAAACTCGTTCCAAATACTTCAGAAGGATTCCGTCTTGTTGAACAGGGTGGACTTCTTTTACAGAAGGAAAAGGTTACTGACAAGAAACTTCAGGTAAAGCTCGATATGTTTGATGAGAATAATGAACTCCTCATTCAGAAGGGTAAAAAGAAGTTTGTAATCGTAGAACTGACAAAATAGGTCAACTGTACGTGAGAAAAGACCCGCCGACAGGCGGGTTTTTGTTTTCATATGTGGACAAATGTATTCGAATATGGTAAAATACCATAATCGCAGGTACTGCGTCTTGTTTTGTTATTCAAAAAATGCATATCAGAACAATCGCATAGTAAATAGAGGTAGAAATGAAATTCAAAGATTTTCCATATGAAAGAATAGACCTTGAAGCAAGAAAAGCTGCTTTAAAGGAAATTATAAAGGATCTTAAAGAAGCTGCATGCAAGAACTGCGCAAAAAAAGCATTCCTTGCTATGCAGAAGCAGATGTCAGAAATCGAAACAATGGCAACAATTGCCAAAATCAGAACTGACGTTGACGGTAATGACAAGTTCTATGCTGAAGAAGAAAGCTTCTGGAACAATGCAATGCCAGAACTTGAAGAATACTTCCAGCAGTTCAAGCTTGAAATGCTCAATTCAAAGTTCAGACCTGACCTTGAAGCAGAGTATGGCAATCTCTATTTCCTGAATGCTGAAATAGACTTAAAGACATTCTCTCCTGAAATCATTCCTGATCTTCAGAAGGAAAATGAACTTGTACAGGCATACAACAAGCTTATAGCTTCCGCAAAAATTCCATTTGACGGAAAAGAATATACAATTGCTCAGATTGAACCATTAAAGTCAGATAAGGATGATGACTTGAGACTCAGAGCATGGGCAGCACAGGGCAAATGGTATAAGGATAACCAGGCTGAACTTGACAGAATCTACGATGAACTCGTAAAGAAGAGAACTGAAATCGGAAAGAAGCTTGGCTACGATGGATATACTGAACTTGGCTACTACAGAATGAACAGAAACTGCTATGACAAGCACGACGTTGAAAAGTTCCGTGAAGCAGTAAGAACATATGTAGTTCCACTTGCAGCACGCCTCCATATGGAGCAGGCTGAAAGAATCGGCAAGTCATATCCAATGAATTTCGCAGACAACAATCTCATGTTCCGTTCAGGAAATCCAAAGCCTGTTGGAACTGCAGATGATATTGTAAAATCAGCAAAGAAGTTCTATGATGAACTTTCACCTGAAACTTCAGAGTTCTTCAATACAATGCTTGATATGGAACTTATGGACCTTGTTGCAAAGGAAGGAAAGCGTGCAGGCGGATACTGTACATCACTTCCTGAATATCATGTTCCATTCATCTTCAGCAACTTCAATGGAACTCAGGGAGACGTTGAAGTAGTAACTCATGAAGCAGGACATGCATTTGAAGGATATCTTTCAAGAAACATCGTTCCACTTGAATATGGTTTCCCAACAATGGAAGCATGTGAAGTTCACTCCATGAGTATGGAATTCTTCGCATGGAAGGCATCAGAAGATTTCTTTGGTCCTGACAAGGACAAATTCCAGTACAGCCATCTGGCTGCTGCAATCTCATTTATCCCTTATGGTACAATGGTTGACCACTTCCAGCACATCATGTATGAAAAGCCTGAACTTACAAAGGAAGAAAGACATGCTGTATGGAAGGAACTCATTGGTATTTATCAGCCATGGCTCAAGTTCGGTCCAGAAATTCCATTCTATGGAGATGGTATGGGCTGGCAGAGACAGCTTCACATTTACAACTACCCATTCTACTATATTGACTACTGTCTTGCTCAGACTGTATCCCTTGAATACTGGGCTCTTTCACAGAAGGACTACAAGGGTGCATGGGACAAGTATATGAAGTACACAATGCAGGGTGGTTCAAAGACATTTACTGAACTTCTTAAGAATGCTGATATGGTATCACCATTTGAAGGAAGCTGTTTAAAGGATGTCTGTGAAACTGCAGGCAAGTGGCTCGACAATTTCAATAAGGACGCACTCAAGTAATATGGCAGAGAAAAAAGAAAAAAGACAGACCAGATTCTCATATCTTAATGATTATATTATGAGTGCATCTGGCGAATATATCTATACAGGAAGAATGTGGGAGTACAAGGGGGACCTTCCATTCAATAAGGCTAAAGGTAGCTTAAGCCTTCTCAACCTTATAATTATTGCAGTATCCCTTTCATCAGGACTTATTGCAACTCCCGGCGCATCATTTGTACTGTATATCGTAATTCCTTACGTACTTGAACTTGTATTATCCCTTATAGTTATGTACAAGCTCTACACCCTCTTTAAGGATGGTCCTGTAGTAAAGGACTATGAGTATAAAAAGAGTGGAGCACAGCTTCCTGCATACTATTACGGAATCATGATCGGATCTGTTGCATCATTTATCGGTGAAGCAGCATATCTTATGTTCAACGGATTCCATGGAAAGGTATTCCTCGGAATTCTCTATCTTGTATCAAGACTTGTATGTGGATTTGTGGCATATAAGGCTGCAAAGAAATCAAAGGAACTCAATTATCAGATTATTAATTAGGTGACCGTAACCTTAACCTATTAATAAATATATTAGTTGTTAATTTTTTAAATTAATGGATAAAAA
>JAKSSM010000008.1 GCA_024403065.1 Clostridia bacterium
GATTGAACCCATCTGGTCACAGCTCTGTTTATACATTAAACTTGAATAGTGACTTCCTCTGTCAAGGAATATCCAGGATGCATCAGGAAGTTCATCTATTTTCTGTTTTGCATTTTTTAGTTCATCTTCTGCTTTTTCTATTTCAGTAGTGAAAGTATAGAGACCATCCTCATATTCCTTTACACCACGGTTGTACTGTGCTCTTAATGATGCAAGAGTTGCTCTTCCTTCATTAAGCTGCTTTTCACCCTGTTCAATCTGGGCTTTTCCTGATTCAATCTGTGCTTTTCCTTCTTCGATTTTCTTCTGACCATCTTTTACAGCTGTAAGCTGGAAATATACAGTTTCAATGGAGCCTCCGGCGGATTCATCGATTCTCTTCATGGCTTCTTTTGCAGTTTCCTTCAGGGAACCGTTTTCTGATGCTCTGATCTGAGAAATCATAGCATTGTTCGCAGCAATTCTTGCATTCGCTGCATTTACTCTAAGCTCGTAGTATCTGATTCTTTCTTCGATACCTGCTTTTTCTTCTGAATCATCTGGAAGTGTTTCAAGCTCTTTTCTTAATGAATCCAGTTCAGCTTCATACTGTAATACATTTTCGGCGAGTTCTTCGTTCTGTTTTTCAAGCGCCTTTATTTCGCCTTCGGAATCCTCTGGAAGATCACTTTCAGAGATGTATTTAAGAGCCTGATACATAGTGTATCCTGACTGGACTTCACTGTATATTTCATCAAAGCTTCTTCCTGCTTCATCCTGCGCTTCGATTTCCTTTATGGCATCATTAAGCTCTCTTTCATTGATTGAAAGGAGCGTTTCATTTTTTTCTATCTCTTTTTTTGATGCATCAAGTGTTGCCTGATTTGTGTCAAGAGTTGTCTCAAGGAAAAGAAGCTTTATATTGCTGTCATCAAGAAGCTTTTTTGCATCGGCAAGTTTCTTCTCTCCCTCAGCCTTCTTTTCTTCAAATTCAGCAGTACCTTCTTCAAGTTCCTTAAGTGCATCACTAAGCACACCTTCTTTTCTCTTTTCCTGCTGTTCGATGGCAAATCCTTTTATGTCGCTTACAGACTCCTCAACGAAATTTTCATATTCATCTGTATATGAAATATATGATGATGCATTATCAAGTGTAAGATATATGCATGTGTAGTAATCCTGAAGGAAATTGCTTTCAGGGATATATATTACATTACTTAAGTCTCTGTTGTTGAGATTGCTTGAACCAAGCATCTTTGAGATATATTCAGGGCATTTTACAACACCAACAATTGTGTACTCTGTATTTCTGAAACTTTCAGTAATGTCATTTGCTTCGTCTATAAGGGTTAAGGTTTTTCCTATATAGTGGGAATCGTTACCGTTTCCTCCAAGAATCAGTGCCTCGTTATCCTTTTCAGGAAGGCGTCCATAGGTAACAGTAAGGAGGTTTACATCTCTTTCAGCTTCACTTACACGTGTAACAGAAGGTGTTCCACCATTTATGCTGCACAGTATATCAGTCTGCTTTGACGGAAATGCATACTCGACATTTTCTTCTTTTACTAAAGCCTTTATATCATCGTCATCAAAACCGTATGATGAATAGATCTGGATATCGTGGAGTCTGTTTTCATCATTGAAAACGTCCACACTTGATTTCATGATGAGCTTTGTTGAAAGCAGTCCCATCATGAAGGCGGAACCGATTAGAACCATCATAAGGAGTGAAAAGAACCTGTTAAATGTATTTTTGATTAGTCTTATGGTATCTTTATGAAACATTAGTATTCAATATCCTCAATATTCATAGGGTGTTCGTTTACTGTAACTGATTCTATCTTTCCGGATCTCACTCTTATGATTTTATCTCCCATATCAGAGAGTGCTCCGTTATGTGTAATCATGACAACAGTCATTCCATGATTTCTGTTCATATCCTGAAGAACCTTAAGGACCTGTTTTCCTGTTACATAGTCAAGGGCACCTGTAGGTTCATCGCATAAAAGAAGCTTCGGATTCTTTGCAACAGCTCTTGCAATTGCAACTCTCTGCTGTTCACCACCTGAAAGCTGGGAAGGAAAGTTGTTTCTTCTGTCCTTCAGTCCGACCATGGAAAGAACTGAAAGTGAGTCAAGAGGGTCCTTTGAAATCTGAAGAGCAAGGTCTACATTTTCCTTTGCTGTAAGGTTCTGAACCAGATTGTAGAACTGGAATACGAACCCTATATCAAAACGTCTGTAGTCTGTAAGCTCCTTCTCTGAATATCCTGCTATATTGTTATCGTCTATTACTACTTCACCTTTACTTGATGTGTCCATTCCACCAAGAATATTAAGAATTGTTGTTTTTCCTGCACCACTTGCACCTAAGACTACAACGAATTCTCCTTTTTCTATTTCAAAATTAACGTCATCAAGGGCTTTTACTTCTACTTCTCCCATCTGATAGATCTTTGATACATGTCTGAATTCTATAAATGCCATATTACTCCCTTACGCTTTCGACAAATTCAACTGACAGATTGTTTACAAATGATTTAAGGAATATCTTTACAACCTTTTTAAGGTTTTCTTCACTTAAAGATGAGCGGTAGAAAATGTCCCTAAGCCCCAGAGATACAGAAACCGCATAGGCATGAGCTGTAACATCTATACAGTCATTAAGTTCTTCATTATCTCTGTTAAGGTCAAATGAGGTAGTGAAGAGTTTTTTGAGAAGCTCTGTGAACCACATGGTTATTTCATCATTAAGCTTTGAATGCATCATAAGGATATTGAACTCAATCCTGTGCCTTAAATATATCTCTACAAGGTCGCTGCTTAATTCATCAATAGCATTCTTGATCTGTACAAGTGAAAGGTTGATATTTGGGGAACTGTCCATCATAACAACTTCATTTGAAGTTTTTCCCTGAACTGATGCACGGATTTCTTCCAGGGTATCCCCAACAATTGCAATCATCAGATCGTCCTTGTTTTTGAAATATCTGTAGAGATTTCCAACGGTCATTCTGCTTTTTGCTGCAATTGTCCTCATGCTCGATTTGTCCATTCCTTTTTCAAGGAACTCATCTTTTGCTGAAAGAACTATTCTTTCTCTTACTTCATTTTTTTGAATCTGCATAATAGTAAACTCCTGTTCATTTATGACTATTGTACAGGATTGGGGAATAATAAACAAGTGTTAACTTTTGAAGAAATTGAAATTGTTCATATGCATAAATAATACTGCTGTATAGTTTCAGAAAAGTGTGATAAAATGGTATTACATTAAGGAGGTTTCGTATGAAGAAAGCAATTATAATTATTTTACTTTTTGTCCTTTGTTTTACAGCATTTGCATGCGGAGAAAAAGAAGTATTAACTATACCTGATATAGTAAATGTAGACGAAGCAACAGCAAAAACTGTTATTGCAAGCAATAAGATGATCCCTGAGGTAAGCTATATTTATGATAATAATATTGAAAAGGGAAAAGTTATAGGAACAAATCCGAAGATCGGATCTGAAGTAGATGAAAACCAGAAGATAACACTTTTTGTTTCCCTTGGACCTTCATACGTTGTTTCAAGCACAGCAACAATAGGATGGTACAATATCTCTTCAAAAGAAGACGCATGGTCGTTAAAGGTACCATATATCAGAAATGGTGTGATGTATATTGAATGTGAAGTTGCATTTGGGGTAGATACTACTTGGAAAGATGATAAAGGTACAGGAGAACTGTTTGGAACTGCCAAAGTGCAGGAAGGTGCAGCCATGGCTGTTCCAGTAAAAGCCAGATATGTACATAAGTCTAACAAGGCTGGTGAAAAGCAGAGCTTTACTATTGAGGTGCCATTAGATAATTTCACAAATGACAGACCAACCTATATGGATATTGAACTTCAACTTGACAATAAACCTGTTAAACTTGATTTCACAATTAAATGGTAAGCTTTACAGTTTATATTTAGAGATGCAAACTGATCTCAGAAAATCTGATTTGATTTACGGGATCAGTTTTTTGTTGGTATAAAAAAACAGCACCAGATGCCTGGTGCTGTCATAGTGTCATTATGTATTAGTAATCAGTTACACTTCTCATTTTACCATCAATAAGAAGAACCTGATTTTCAAGAATTCTTACGAGGTTTTCATTCTTTTCAGTGTAGATTTCATAATCCTTAAGTTCTAAGACTCTGTCATCAACCTCTTCATAGAAATCGCAGTCTGCATAGCTGCAGCCATCTTCAAATCTTAAAACAAGTCTCTTTGTATAGAAGTCATATGTTGCTTCAATGATTTCCTTTTCAACATTTGGAATTGTAGCACGTATTGCCTGATTCTTCTTGTAGTCAGAATCTGCGCTTCTTAATACATAAACAGTATTATCTGCTGCAACTGCATATACATATGTTCTGTTGTTGAAGATTGTGTCGTTTGAACCTACAAGGTGCTTGAACTTCACACCACTGAAATATTCTGGAACAGCCTTTTCCATATGTGATGAACCTGAGTCTCTTATGTATAAGTCACCTTCATCATCAAGATACCATCCTGAAACTACTTCTTTGATATGTCCGTCACGGTACTGCTTGGCCATGAATGATTCGTCATATAACCAGATGCCGTCCCCGTTAAAGTCAACGGAACCTGATCTGTTGCTTCCTGATGTTACATAGTCATATTCTTTTCCTGTTGCTGTATCAAGGATATCAAGTACAACTTCACCATCTCCTACGATACCCGCAGAAATTACAACCTGAGTTTCCTTAAGCTTTCCTGACTTCACTACTTCAAGAATGTCCTTATCATTATCCTTCTTCTCAGCAAGAATGAAGTTTCCTTCACTGTCAGAAACGAAAAGTCCGTTGTAGTCTGCTTCAATATATGTGAGATCTTTGATTGCTGTGTTTTCACACTTGAGTTCAAGATTGTTTATACCCTGGTGTCTGTAGATTGATCCATCAGATGTAAGATACCATCTGTAGTCACCGATTCTCTTGAAGTCTACAATTCTCTTGTCAAAATTTTCATAGTCAGTGTCTGCATAGTATAACTTGTCAGCTTTGATTTTGTATCCCTTTTCGTCAACGGCATTGTTTGTATCATGGATTACAACAGTGTCGTCTTCTTTCTTGTCATTTCCTGATGCTCCGGCATTTCCTGCATCCTGCTGTCCTTCTGTTGAGTTTCCAGGTTCAGTTACAGTATTGTCTGTACCAGGTGTAACCTCTTCATCACTTTTTCCACCGCAGGAAACAAGACTTATTATCATGAGTAATGTTAAAACAATGCATAATACTTTTTTCATATTGTACCTCCCTTTAACAAAAAACATACTTAACTTTCGGCTTGAATATATACGAAATGAGGGGTGGTGTCAATAATATTTTTTCAAAAAATACATGAAGAAAAAACTGTTATTTCAGCTGGTAAAAAAGAGGGGAAAAAACAGCAGTTTCTTATCATTCAAAAAAGATATACATACCATATTTTTATACTATTCTTGTATCATTTTATTGACTGCAGTCCATATTTGTGGTAAAAAAGGTAAGGTACTTTAAAAGGGGTCCAGAGAGGCCACAAAGGACAGCAAAAAATTCAATACACTTTACTGTGTTTTCATATATATTCTGCTGCTTTCTTTTTGGTTTAAGGGCAGCATTTTTTCTTTTTTGGGAGGACAGAAATGAGAACCACATACTGTGATTTAAAAAGCAACAGAAGTTTAAGGGAGAAAGTGTCCTCAGGTATCATAAGTTTGTTTTTCTAACCGGTTTAAAAGTGACAGAATGTTAACTTTACCGGCTTTTATTTTATTAAGGACTGCTTCTGCAGTCAAACAGGAGATGTAACATGAAAAGAAAGTTAGTACTTGCCAATGGAGTATCCTTCATTGGTCACGGATTCGGACTTGAGGAGGAAGTAATAGCAGAACTTGTTTTCAATACTTCAATGGTAGGATATCAGGAAATCCTTTCAGATCCATCATATACAGATCAGATGATCTGTATGACATATCCTTTAATCGGAAACTATGGACTGATTGATGATGACTATGAATCAAAGCTTGTTGGTCCAAAAGCTTTAATTGTAAGGGAATACAATGACAAGCCGTCAAACTTCAGATATACAGTAACTTTAAGGGAATATCTTGAGGATAACAAGATTGCAGGTATCTCACATATCGATACAAGAAAGCTTACAAGAATCATCCGTGATGAGGGTTCAATGCTTGCAATAATCACAGATGTAGATACACCTGTTCAGGAGGCTTTAAAGAAGATTTCAGAGTATGAAGTTCCTCACAATCAGGTAGCGAAGGTATCATGCAAGAAAATCTGGTATTCAAGATGTGCAAATCCAAAATACAATATCGTAGCAGTTGACTGTGGTACAAAGTACAGCATTATCCGTCAGTTCAACAAGCATGCATGTAATGTTACTATTGTTCCATTTACTACTCCATATGAAACTATAATGGCAATGAATCCTGATGGACTTTTCATTTCAAACGGACCTGGGGACCCTGAGGACTGTAAAGAGGTAATTGAACTTATAAAAAAGGCAGAAGGAAACATTCCAATCTTTGGAATCTGTCTTGGACATCAGATGATTGCTTTGGCAAACGGACTTGAAACTTACAAGATGAAGTTTGGACACCGTGGAGGAAACCATCCTGTAAAGAACCTTATAACAGGAAAGATTGAGATTACATCCCAGAATCACTCCTATGCTGTAAGAATGCCTGAAGTACTGGATGAAAAGATAAAGGTTACTCACGTAAACCTTCTTGATAACACAGTTGAAGGAATTGAAATAAAGGATAAGAACTGCTTCTCAGTTCAGTACCATCCTGAAAGTGCAGCTGGCCCTGAGGACAGCGAATATCTGTTTGACCAGTATCTGGAAATGATTGAAAGAGGTAAAGAAAATGCCTAAGAGAAATGATATAAAGAGAATTCTTGTAATTGGTTCAGGACCAATTGTTATAGGACAGGCTGCTGAATTTGACTATGCAGGTACACAGGCATGTCTTGCCTTAAAGGAAGAAGGATATTCAGTTATTCTTGTAAATTCAAACCCTGCAACCATCATGACTGATACAAATATTGCAGACAAGGTATATATGGAGCCTATTACTCTTGAATATGTTTCAAGAATTATCCGTATGGAAAGACCTGATGCAATTCTTCCTACACTTGGAGGTCAGACTGGACTCAATATGGCCATGGAACTTGCAAAAAAGGGTGTTCTTGAAGAATGTCAGTGCGAAATACTTGGAACAAGCTTCCGTTCCATTGAACTTGCTGAAGATAGAGAAGAGTTCAAGAATCTCTGCTTAAGAATCGGTCAGCCGATAATTGAAAGTGACATTGCCCACACAGTTGATGAGATAGTAGAAATTGCAAACAGAATCGGATATCCGGTTATTTTAAGACCTGCATTCACTTTAGGTGGTACTGGTGGTGGATTTGCTGATAATGATGAAGAAGTAAGAGAACTTGGAAAGAATGCCTTGAAGCTTTCTCCAGTAAGTGAAGTACTCGTTGAAAAGAGCATCAAAGGCTACAAGGAAATCGAGTTTGAAGTAATGAGAGACAAGAACGACACTGCTGTTGTAATCTGCTCCATGGAAAATATCGATCCAGTTGGAATACACACAGGAGACTCCATGGTAGTGGCACCTGCGCAGACATTATCAAATAAAGAATATCAGCTTTTAAGAAATGCTTCACTTAATATCATAAGGGCACTTAAGATTGAAGGCGGATGCAACGTTCAGTTTGCACTTGACCCATTCTCATTCAAATACTATGTAATTGAAGTTAATCCACGTGTATCCCGTTCATCAGCCCTTGCATCAAAGGCAACAGGATATCCGATTGCAAGGGTAAGCTCAAAGGTTGCAGTTGGAATGACACTGGATGAAATAATGATTGCAAATACATGTGCTGCATTTGAGCCAACCATTGACTATGTCGTAACAAAGATGGCAAGATTCCCATTTGACAAGTTCAACAAGGCTGACCATACGCTTTCAACTCAGATGAAGGCAACAGGAGAGGTAATGTCCGTTGGAAGAACAATGGAGGAATCTCTATTAAAAGCTGTAAGATCACTTGAGCAGAAGGTAAATCATATCTATCTTTCCAAGTTTGATACATTTGAAACAGCTGAGCTTCTCAACTTCATCAAGACTCCAACAGATGAAAGACTCTTTGCAATTGCAGAACTCTTCAGAAGAAAAGTGGACATGATGCTGATCTACCAGGCAACAAAGATTGATGCTTTCTTCCTTGATAAGATTCATCATATTGTTTCACTTGAAGAGGCTATAAGAAAAGAACCAAACGACAGATATCTTTTAAAGGCAAAGAAGAATGGTTTTTCCGATGCCTACTTATGCAAGTTCTTCAATATGACTGAAAGAGAGCTCTACCTCTACAAGATGATTGATACATGTGCATCTGAATTCAGCGCATATGTTCCATATTTCTATTCAACATATGAAACTGAAAATGAATCAGTTGTAACTGACAGGAAGTCCATTATAGTAATCGGTTCAGGTCCAATCAGAATCGGTCAGGGAGTAGAATTTGACTATTCAACAGTTCATGCCATCTGGGCAATTCAGCAGATGGGTTATGAAGCTATAATCATAAACAATAACCCTGAAACTGTATCAACAGACTACTCCGTTTCAGACAAGCTGTACTTTGAACCATTATGTGTTGAAGATGTAATGCATGTAATTGAACTGGAAAAGCCAGAGGGAGTAATCGTTACTCTTGGTGGTCAGACAGCAATCAATCTTGCAGATTCCCTTACAAAGCTTGGTATCAATATCATAGGAACAGATGCAGATGCAATCGACAGAGCTGAAAACAGAGATGCCTTTGAAAAGGTTGTAAAGCAGTGCGATATTCCTCAGCCAATCGGTCAGGCTGTAACTGATATTGAAACAGGTTTGAAGGTAGCAAACAGAATAGGATACCCTGTACTTGTAAGACCATCCTATGTACTTGGCGGACGTGCAATGCAGATTGTCTACGATGACCATCAGTTAATCGAATATCTTACAAATGCCGTACAGATTGATAAGGATCAGCCTGTTCTTGTAGATAAATATATCAATGGTATCGAAGTAGAAGTAGATGCCATCTGTGACGGCGAATCCGTATTTTTTCCTGGTATAATGCAGCTCGTTGAAGCAACAGGTGTTCACTCAGGGGACTCCATGAGCGTATATCCTCCATATTCCTTAAGCCAGAATGTAAAGGATACAGTTGTTGATTTCACAAACAAGCTTGGACTTGCCATTGGAATAAAGGGACTCTTCAATATTCAGTTCATTGTTGCTGATGAAAAGGTATATGTCATTGAGGTTAACCCAAGATCAAGCCGTTCAGTTCCATTTATCTCAAAGTCAACAAATACACCACTTGCAAATATTGCAACAAAGGTAATGCTTGGAAAGTCCCTTAAGAGTCAGGGATATGACATGAATATTCTTCCAGAAAAGAAGCGTTTCTATGTAAAGACTCCTGCATTCTCCTTCTCAAAGATTCATGGACTTGATACATATCTTTCACCAGAAATGAAATCAACAGGAGAAGCAATCGGCTATGATGATGACCTTAACAGAGCTTTATACAAGTCTCTTCAGGCATCAAACTTAAGGGTTGTAAACTACGGAACAGTCTTTGTTACAATTGCTGACAAGGATAAGGATAGAGCATTAGGATTAGTAAGAAGATTCTATAACCTGGGATTCAATATTGAAGCAACTCGTGGTACTGCTGAATACCTGAAGTCATATGGAATCAAGACAAGAGTAAAGAGAAAGCTTTCTGAAAATTCAGATGAAATCATTGAATCCATCAGAAAGGGACATATTACATATATCCTGAACACAGTAACTGAGGCAGATGACATCATAAGCCGTGACGGATATGCAATCAGAAGATGTGCTGCTGAAAACAATGTTACAGTATTTACTTCACTGGATACAGTAAGTGTACTTTTAAATATCCTTGAGCAGATTACAATCCCAGTAAGCACAATTGATGCATAAAAGAAAAAGGAAAAAGTATATTTAATATAGAAGGGCGAGAGTATTATTACTCCCGCCCTTTTAAAATGACTGTTTTTTAAAGGAATACTTCAGCATCCTTAAGCATTTTTCTTAAATCATCCTGCTCAAGTTCAAGCTTTAATGAATTTGCATTATCGATAATCTGTTCAGGCTTTCTTGCACCACAGAGAATAAAAGTTTCTGGCATAATCTCTGAAGTTACAGCAACTACCAGGTTGCTTATGGAACAGTTGTACTTCTTTGCATATGATTTCCAGTTCTCAATAAGCTTTATTGCAAGATATCTTCTGTCAGACTTAAACTGAGGATTGTTGTTTCTTACACTTCCTTCACCATATTCAGTTTCCATTGTAACCTTACCTGTTAGAAGCCCCTGCTCAAGAGGTGAATAGGCCTGGATGGAAACACCAAGCTCTCTGCAAACTGGAGCAAGTTCAGTTTCTACTCTTCTTGTCATAAGGCTGAACTTTTCCTGAATGATATCAAGCTGACCATATTTTGAGTATTCTCTGATATCATCAGCTGTGACATTTGATGCACCGATTGCACGGATTTTACCCTGCTTTTTCAGTGTTTCAAGAGCATCTACAGTTTCTGGAATTGGATAAAGGTTATAGTCTGTTGTCTGCCAGTGGGTAAAAAGCACATCGATATAGTCAGTGCCAAGTCTCTTCAGGCTTCCTTCAACACCAGCAATTATTCCTTTTTTTGAAAGGTCTCTATATACCGGGATACCGTCAACAACCTTATGTTTTACAGGCGTTTCATAGTCCCATTCAAGTGCACACTTGGTGGAAAGGATTACTTTATCTCTTCTTCCTTTAAGTGCTTCACCTACTACCATCTCACTGTGATAGAGACCATATATTGGGGCTGTATCAATCCATTTAATACCATTATCAACTGCTGAATGGATTGTTTCCACTGATACTTTATCATCGTTATCGCCCCACCAGGAGCCACCACCAATTGCCCATGTACCCATTCCAAGAAATGGGGATGTAATACCGCTTTTTCCGATTTCAAATTCTTTTTTCATTACATATCCACCTTTCAACTGACTGCTGCATTATTATATCACAATTTGAATTGCAGTACCCGATTATTTATGGGTAATGCAGGAACCTGGGTACATTATTAAACCTTGCAAATTATTTCTATTAGTTTTAATATTATTTTGAACTAAAAGACGTGAAACTTGAGGAATATAGAGGAGCGGTTATGTATATTTATCCGGATATCAATGACAGACTCACAGTTGATCTCATAAGTAGAGTCAGTAAAGGAAACTACTGGGATGAGAGTGAGAAGCTGGTCCTTGATATGTGCTATGAAAAAATGAATAAAGCGGGACTTCATCTTGATCTTGGAAGTGGACAGGGAAGACTTATCGAACCATTTCTTTCTCATGCATCTATGGTAGTTGCAGCAGAACCTGACATAACAAGATTTGAGTATTCAAAAAAAGAAGGGGAGAGATTAAACAGTATCGTTAACGATAAAGAAGTAGTAACACTTAACGGTGATATAGATACTGTTACTGAAAACGGTTTCAGAACCTTTGATACAGCATTATCAAGCCATGTAATCCAGCATATACCACTCAGTATGACTGGTGATATGCTAAGGAAACTTTCAGAAATCATTAATCCAGGTGGATATGTCTTTGTAACTGCAACATATAATAATAGTGATACTGACAGATTCACTGTTGAAAGACTGGATGATAATGAAAAGAGGGAAGTTGAAGAGGTATCGGAAGAAGAATTCGAGAAGGCATTCCATATGAAGAATATTCTTCCTGTAGCATTTTACACACCATCAAGGATTATTGATCTGATGAAGAACCTGGGATTCTTTGTTGAAACGGTATTTGGATATCATTTCTACTTCGATGACCATGATACAACACTGGAAGACGATATAAAGTTAAATAAAGCAAACGACCTTTCTCACGCAAGAGATGTACTGTATATTTTCAGAAAGAGTATATAAACTATGATTAAAGATCCAATTAAGGAAAACTATGATGTCAAAAAGGCAAAGATTTCATATACATATTACTGCACACCTTTAAAGCCTTTGAATAACAATGAAGAGAACTGGAAAAAGATCAAGGCAAAGGTGAAGGATGAATATTCAATGCTCTGGTTTGACGATAATGAAAAGGACATTGAAGAAAGAAATGAACTTACCATGATCAGAACCAGTCAGAACTTCCTTCATGGAGGTGGACTGACATTCCCATGCCATAGAGTTCTGATTGATGACTTCTCCTTATCTCACAGATTTGTAAATATAAAAGAAGACCATATAATGCTCTCATACTATCCTGGACCAAATATCCTTCAGTTCAGTCTTAATATTGTTGTTGAGAATATATCTCTTTCCACACTGGTATATCTGAGACAGGTATTCTGTGATAATCCGGTATTCAGATTGACTGACCAGTCCCATGAGGACCTTGATGTAGACAACTCTTTTGCTGCAAAAGGCAAGGGTACATGGAGAAATGTAACAAGCGGTTCAGACTATAACGAAAAAGACGAAGTATATGTCTCTGTAGAGAGTTTATTCCGTTCAACACTTAAATCCATTGGCCTTGGATGGGATGACAAGCAGCAGTCTATCCTTATAGAACTTAATGACTTAAGAGACTTAAAGGATGTTCATGAAATAGAAAAGGAAGAAGGACATGCAATCTACGGACTTCTTACAGGGGACGAAGGATACAAGTTTGTGCCTGATTCTGTAATACATGAGAGACTTAAGAATCACTGGGGTTCAAGAAACTTTATGCGTTACTATTCCTTTGGACAGGGTAATGTCCTTGTAAACCTTGACAGTAGCGATGCATATTCAGATTATCTAAAGAGACAGAATGAATTTGGTGGAACTTTCTATGGTGGAGTAAATCCATACTTCCTTATAGACTGTCAGATTCCGGGTGTAGCCCATGGAATCATGTTCTCTCTTGAAATGATTATGATTATTTCAACTATAGCGAACAGAATTTATCTGAAGCAGGAAGAATTCAGTACGGACAAGAGTCACGACTTTGGAAGCAACATCAGAAAGACAAGAGAATACAGACGTGAACTTATTGCTACACTGCGAATGGTAGAAAATCTTGGAATCTCAGAAATGGGTGAACTTGAAAAGATGATGCTTTCATCACAGAATATCACATCCCTTGTAGACAGCTTGAAGTACCTTCTTGAACTCATTGAATCAGAACTCGATCTGTTATATTCAACAAACACAAACCGTCTTGTAAATATCCTCACAATCGTAGGTCTCGGACTTACAATGCTGGGTATATTACTTGATTACATTTTATAAAAAATACGCATATATCAGAAGTGGCTGATAAACAAAATGACATGGTCTAAACCATGTCATTAGTATATTGACAAAATTGAACTAGGAATGATATATTGTCCTCGGAAGCACTATTGTTACAAGGATTGGTGATTACTACCTCTTCTTCACTGGCAATAGTGCTTTTATTTTGCAAAATCATGGCAATAAAAATAGAACTTGCTGCCAATGCAGTCGGGTATCATGGAGAAAATCCACTGCTCCCTTCAAGTTCTATAATTGGCTTCATCGAAGGGCTAACAGAATACTCCGCGAACACAACTCCATCAATCCATTTTTAATATAGCATTATTATTTGAATCAGTCAACTTATTGGCAATTTCTCCGTCATTTGCTAGATTATAGTAAACAAACTGACTTTGAGACACGTCTCGGACGTACTCCTGAGGGACTTCTATGTCATTTAGAAATTCACTGTCAGTTTTTTAATTGAACGCTCTTCCTGAAGTGGGGAATTATTCAAACTATTGACATGTGTTGCAGAATTTGGTTTAATAATTTCGGGAGGCTTTACATTTTGGTTTTGAACCGATGGTTTAGTCTTCTTTTTTATTTCTTCCAAATATTCATTATCTAATTCAACATAACTTATAGCATAAGCTAATTTTCTACCATTACTTAAAACTGCAATAGTTAATCTTAATACATATGCTTGTTTGCCATCATATATATAAGCATCTCTTTTCCTGAACGATGCACCATTTATGGAGGGTCGTTCAACTTGACTTCTGCTTTTGTTTCAGGTTTACTTGTTACTGCAACAGTTTCAGTATCACATACAGAAAGTTCAGAAGTAGGAATGAACACAAGATTCATACCTATCTGTTCACCTGCATCAGTTAATCTTGCAGCAAAGTTTTCTGCCTTTGTCTTATTTGTTTGTGCTAACTCCAGGAGTAAATCATCTAATGATACCTGATTATCTAAAACCGAAGAATAATCAACTTTACTGTTGACATTCTGCACGAAATATGGTTTACTCTCATTAAGAGTTGTACCCCTATTCGCTTCGGGCGTATTGTTAGCGACTTGTTTAGCTGACGATAGAGGCAGACTCTTATTTTTTATGTTCGCATACATAGTTTGAACATATAACTTAAATGTTTTTTTCCCTGAACGATGAACCATTTATGGAGGGTCGTTCAACTAAAGTACCTGGTTATATCTTACTCCCTTAAGGATAGATTCAAATAAGGCACTCGCATTTCTATTGCCTTCTTCAGTATTTGAGAAGGTTGCTGGAGTAGAGAATCTAATGTCATCTCTTACCTTACTATCTTTGAAATATTCTGCTTGAGCTTTAGATAATTTTCTTCCATCGAAATCTTCTATTAGTGTAGAATCTCTCTTGACAGATGGTTCAGTATGTGATATCTATTCTTTAGATAAGTCAGTTGCCAACATTTTAAGAGGTTCAATTGAATCCTCCGTTGGGAATGGACTTATTTTTTTATTATCTATTACTTTAATTGTCCTGAACGATGCACCATTTATGGAGGGTCGTTCAACTGTGCTAACAGAATTTTTCCTTGTTTCTCTTATCAATATATGTTTTTATAAACCAGATTGCCCATGCGATGGCACATGGGATTTTGTGCAGCTTATTACGGTCTTGGATATATGCATGGACAGCATGATTCCAAGGCAAAAAAATAACCGCCCTTAAGCCGATAAAAGAGAGCGATTATTTTTAATCAAATCATATCAGGCGAACCGTCATCGGTAGCACCTTTTCTATTGTCATTTTATCACTACACATTATCATTGTCAAACCTGTTTGGTTGGACAATGCGCCATTTTTTAAGAAGCATCCAATTGTGTTAACATGACTTTTTCCTTGTTTCTCTTATCAATATATATTTTTATAAGCCAGATCGCCCATGCAATGGCGCATGGAATAAGAAAAATTGCTGAAAGCATTACAAAGACAATATATGCCAGCGAATCCCAGCCAGATGCTGTTACTGTCAAGATAAGAAAGATAACAAAAGAAGCAGCAAAAAGCAGTGCCGGAATCAATTTTATAAACAACTTCTTGCCTAAAAAACATAAAAGCATCTGAATGATAAAAACAGCAATGCAAATAATAACAACTGTTAATGTATCCATTGTTTAATAATCCATTATCCTTTCTGTATTTTCTATACATAGTATAATATTTTTACATATTTCTAAATATTTATTTTTCCTTCGGGATTGTTTTTCTTAAACGATGCACTCGTTTTAATGCTCTCCTTAGGCACAAAAAAAGAGCCTCATGAGTTGAGGCTCTAATCTGAATTAAACTACTTTACAGTTACGTTGTGAACGTGAACCTGAGGTCCGTTGTACCAGTATAATAAACCGTCGATATCAACTGTAGCGCCAACCTGTAATCCTTCTACTGCTGAGTATACTGCTGTACCTTCTGCGCATTCGTCGGATTCAACTACGAAGCTGAAAGTCTTTCCGTTTGCTTCTACGTTGAAGTAAAGGTCGCTGTTCCAACCCTTTTCACCGGAACCATCCCAGTTGTATAAGAATGCATATTCTGTTTCATCATCCTGAACCTTAGAAGCTACAACCTTAACACCCTTGATAGTAACTACCTGGTTCTGTAACTTGATGAGTTCTGCTTCATCGCCAAGCTTTGCAGTTACATCTGTAGCTGGAGCCTTGTAAGTTCCTTCTAAAACTGTAATCTTGCCAGTGCCTTCTCCGATTTCAACTTCGCCAGCCCATGCAGCCTTTTCACCTTCAACCTTAACCTTAGCGCCTTCTACTAACTTTGCAGCTAATGCATCGTCGCAAGCAGCTCTGTAAACATAGTAAGCTCCCTTGTCATCCTGTAAGAAGAGGTTAACGTTACCATACTTTGCATTGTAAGCAGCGGACTGTACGAAACCTTCGATAACAACCTTGTCTCCTTCAGCTGCAGCTGTGTACTGATCATAAGTCATAGTTCCTTCAGACTTTGCGAAGATATCAACTGATTCCTTTTTACCGCAAGAAGCCATAGCGAATACCATTACTAATATTAATACGATTGCTAAAACTTTTTTCATTTTTTTCTCCCTTTTTATATATTGCCTTTTGTGCAAATATTATCTAACTAACGCAGTTATTATATCGTATCACGGATATTTGTCAATATTTAATGAAAATATAACAAGCCCATGTGACACATTGACTTTTCTATTTTGCTCTTTTTGACTTTATAAACCTTAAAAGTGCAAAGGCACCGATAATCACCCAGACAGTAACAAGTGTCACTATGAGTGCTACTGCAGTCTTTGGAAGTGGTCCTAAATCTTTTGAGAAAGACTCAGGAGTATTTCCTCCAATCTGATCGAGTCTATATAAAGTCATAGTGTCGCTGTAGAGCTTTTCGATGTATGAGTCATCAACTACATCTCCTCTACGCTTTGACTTTGCAACATTTTCGATGAGAGAGCCTGCTGCTTCTCTTAAGGATGCGGAACCGTTGAAAACTGGTGTTGTGAATGTGTTTTCAAGGTTGTTCAGGAGAAGTTTTGAAGCCTGAATCTTGATGGCATAGTGCGCGTTATTGTCTTCACCTTCTCTTGAAAGGTAGTCGATATATTCAGCCGAGTTCTGCGCCTTTGTTGTAACAGGCAGGTATCCTTCTGTTTCAGAGTAAGGAATCTGCACGTCGTTTGTAAGAAGGAACTGTGCAAAGAGCCATGATGCAAGCACTTCCTGGCTGTCTGCCTTGTTGAAAATGCAGATTGAAGGACCCTGTGAAATCATCTTCTTGTTGTTTACATCAAACTGTGGTATTTCACGAATAACAGTCTCGAACCTGACAAGGGTGGACTCTGGGATATCAATGAGAGGAGCGTCGCTTCCCATCCAGGTTGCACCAGCAGTAGAGTCAATAGCAAATATTGCCTGACCTGCGTTTAAGAAGTTTGCTGGATAACTGGAAATCTTAAATGTGGAGAATGCCTTGCTTCCGGCATGTTCACCGATTTCATATAGAAGTTCCTTTGTCCTGTCGTTAAAGAGCAGGATTTCACCACTTTCGTTTGAGTATCCGGAACCGAGCTGCTCAGTCATCTGGATCATCATGTTGTCTGTGGACTTGTAGATGAAAGGTATCATTACCTTCTGACCATTGACCTTGAAAACTCCATCTTCGTCCTGAGCCGTTGCTGCTTCAGAAACTTTCCAGATCCAGTCCCATGTCAGCACGTCTGGTACCTTGAAACCGAGCTTTTCTACATAAGTTTTGTTGATGTAGCAGGCTTCTGTGGATCTGAGGTATGGCACTGCATAGTATGTGCCGTCGATAATGCATTCATTTAAGAATGAAGGAACGATTTCATCGATTCCAGGTGAGTCAAACTTTACTTCGCTTCCACCAAGGCCATACTTTTTATCGACCATGATTTCGTCCAGGGCGATTACTGAATCGTTTCCAGTCTTGTATGTCGCGATGTGGTCTGGATATGTGATGCAGACATTAGGTGTAGTGCCTGTGGAAATGTTGGTTATTACATCGTTGTATATCTTTGTATAGTCTGTGTAAAGACGCATATTTACCCTGATATTTGGGTAAATCTCCTGGAACTCTTTAATCGCCTGATTGTAGATGTCCTTCTGCGTCTTGTTTGTGTCATTCTTTGCCCAGAAAGTAATTTCAAAAGTCTTGGCTGTGTCGAACTCTTCTGGCATTTCAAATGCCTTTAAACCCAGTGAACCGTGACATGCAGTAAGGCTTACAGAAAGCATGAACACCATTACGAAAACCAAAAGGATACATAAGAATTTCTTCATCCTTTAGTACCTCCTCTTGAAACGCCTTCCATAATCTTCTTGTGGAAGATGAGGAAGATGATAATGAGTGGAACTGAGATTACTACTACCGCTGCCATCATTGCAGGTATGTTTTCACGGCCGAAACCGTTTTCACGGATTTCCTGAATGCCGTTTGAAACGAGGTAGAATGCAGGGTCATCAGTGATGAGTCTTGGCCATACATATGAGTTCCAGCATTCAATAACCTTAAGAATAATGATTGTAACCAGTGTTGGTTTACAGATCGGAAGGAGCACCTTTGTCAGATACTTGAAGTCGGATGTTCCGTCCACCTTTGCTGCGTGGTAGAGTTCATCGGGCACACTCTCAAAGTTTTCCTTTAAGAGGTAGATATAGAATACCGACGTTACCGATGGAAGGATCAGACCCAGGAATGTATTTCTTAAACCTGCATTTGTGATAGTAACGAAGTTTGTGATAACAACCAGTTCGTTTGGAATCATCATGAGCGCAAGGAAGAAAGCAAACACGAGGTTCTTTCCTTTAAAGTCAAGTCTTGCAAATGCAAACGCTGAAAGCGTGATTACTATCAGCATTATCGCTGTAGTTGCAACAGTAAAAATGATTGAGTTCATGAAGTACTTTGCAAGGTCAACCTGTCTGAACGCATCGACATAGTTCTGGAAAGTAGGGTCTGTAACGTAGAATTTTGGTACATATTCTGAGTTATATGATCCGTAACTTTTAAATGATGTGAGTACCATCCAATAGAATGGGAAGAGTACCATTACCGCCCAGATGCCTAAGAAGACATAGACTACGGTATTCATGATTTTCTTTTGGCGGGCTTCCGCCTGTTCAATCTTTATATAATCAGTGTTTTCCATGTCTTACCTCTTAGTGATGAACGTTCTTTTTGCTTATCATAAGGTTGATAACAGTGATAGTGAATACGATTGTGAAAAGTATCAGCGCTGCTGCGGATGCATATGAAGGATAGCCGCCTGCATTACCATAGAGCATGTCGTAAACATAGCCTACGATTGTGTTCATATTTGCAGCATTCAGGTTTACTCCGAATATTGCAACAACGTCCGAATATGCCTTGAAAGCTCCAATGAAGCCTGTGATAATCAGGTAGAATACCATAGGTGAAATCATTGGAAGAGTAATTTTTGTAAATACTCTTCCTTTTGGAGTTCCGTCGATTTTAGCAGCGTCATAGTATGTCTGGTCTACAGATGCGAGTGCACTTGTCAGAATCAGAATCTTGAATGGAAGTACAATCCAAATTGTGTAAATACACATTACAAGCATCTTTGCCCAGTATGGACCTTCGATGAAGTCCACTGATGTACCACCAAAAAAGTTAATAATAAGGTTTATCAGACCATCAGAGTATGCAGTCTTTTTGAAAAGAATCATAAATACCAAACCTACCGCAAGCGTATTTGTAACGTATGGAAGGAAATAGATAGTCTGAAACAGGTCTCTTAAAGGTCTGATTGAACTTAATGCAAGTGAAATCAGGAGTGCAAAACCTGTAGAAAGCGGTACTGTGATTATTACGAGTATAAATGTGTTTTTTATCGCCTGCAGGAAGTATGGATCGTGAAGGACATACGAATAGTTGTAAAGTCCCACGCCATTAAAGCTTTGCGATGCAAAGTTGAAACCCTCTTCAAAGGAGTACACGAGTACGTCAATAAGAGGATAAATCATGAATACACCGAGAAAAGCGATAGCTGGTAAAAGGTACAGCCAGGCCTTTAAATTTCTCTTTTCCATTGCTGTTCCTTTCAATTGTCAGATTCAAGTCTGATACGCATTTCTGTGTCTTTATTGAACACAAATACCTTGTTTGGCTTTAATGAGAACTTGACAGTGTCAGAGTTTCTGTCGAGGTCTAAGTCGGCGCTGACGATTGCACGGAGATTGCTTCCGTCCAATGCTTCGTGGGTTGCAATGATTGTAGTATCTCTACCCATAACTTCAACCGCTTCGAGCTTTACTGTTAAAGAGCCTTTCTCATCAGGTATAAAGCCTTCTGGTCTTACTGCAACATAAACTTCCTGGTCCTTAACTCCTTTTGCATCCATGATTGGTTCATTTCCGATATAGATTATTTCGTCTTTTATTTCGCCGAGGAAAACATTAATCTGTGGAGTTCCGAGGAATTTCGCAACGAACAGGTTTGTAGGATTGTCATAAACTTCCTGAGGCTTGTCAATCTGCTGGATAAAGCCTTTTTTCATAACAACGATGAGGTCTGTTATGGACATGGCTTCTTCCTGGTCGTGAGTTACGAAGATAGTAGTGATACCAGTTTCTTTTTGAATGCGCTTGATTTCCTCACGTGTCTGAAGCCTGAGTCTTGCATCCAAGTTTGAAAGGGGTTCATCAAGAAGAAGTACCTGAGGCATCTTTACGAGAGCTCTTGCTATTGCAACACGCTGCTGCTGTCCTCCGGAAAGTTCGCTTGGCTTCCTTTCCATAAGATCGTCGATCTGTACGAGCTTAGCAGTTTCAAGGGCCTTTTCTTCCATTTGTGACTTTGTGAGTTTCTTGTCACCCTTCAGGTTTTCGAGAGGGAACATGATGTTCTCTTTTACGGTGAGATGTGGATAGAGTGCATAGTTCTGGAATACAAGACCCACGCCACGCTTCTCTGGTGGAACATTTGTTACATCGCTCTCTCCGAAGAAAATCTTTCCACTTGTTGCTTTTTCAAGGCCGCAAATCAACTTGAGCGCAGTACTTTTACCGCAACCTGAAGGTCCCAGAAGACCAATGAGTTTTCCATCCGGGATTTCAAAATTGAAGTTGTTTACTGCGATTACATCTGGCTCTTTTTTGTTTCTGTTAGGGAATTTCTTTGTTAATTCCTCAAGTACAACTTTCATATTTTACCTCTGCTTTATGAAATAGTGTCCTTAGATAGCTTTTTTATGCCATCGGGACCTTGATATACTGTTCTGCATTTCAGAAGGAGTAACTGAACAGAATGAATACTGGTTAATAATTCTTTTCATGTCCTTCCATCTGATCATATCAAAGACTATTCTACCACATTTTCTGTAATATATAAATCGGTAGTTTATGCTAACTGTGCACCAGAAGAATTTCTCCTGGTGAATACTAACTGAGTCGCACATAACATGTGATAATTAATATATTACTTGACTAAATCAGGTGTTTTAGTTAACATAATCGTTAATAACGAGGTAGATATAGATGCTATACTCACTTTAAGAAAGCGAGGAAACATATGATTAGAAAGAATTTGAAGACAGTACTGATACTGGTGCTTGCACTCATTATGGTTACAGGTACATTCGGTATGCCTGTGACAGCTTCAGCAGCGACAGGAGATGGAATGTTCACAATCGATAGAGGCTCTGGCAAGACACAATATGAAGTACAGGTTAACGGCGTTGACAGAGTTGTCTACTGCATGCAGTTTGACTTCCTCTGGCCAATCACAAGTGAAGGATACTACAGTGGTAACAAGACAAATTACAGAGAAGCGACAGAAGCTGAATTCCTTATGGATGAAGCACTTACTGAAACTGTAAGAAAAGCACTTTTTGCAGGCTATCCATACAATGGTGCTGGTGCATTTGATGAATTGTATGCGTTATTTGGTCCTGCAGCAGCAGAAGCAGCGGGATATATTACACAGGATGCAATCTGGTACCTTGTTAAAGACAGCGTACCTAATAACGAGCACTTCGTTCCTGGACATTATGATGAAATATTTGGAGATGCAGGACAGAATGCTTATGACAGAATCATCGAATATGCAACAGGAAATGATGCTGTTCCTGATCTTCCAGAGGATTTCGAACCAGCTGTTGAAGGTGTTCCAACATTTATAGAAAAAGAAGATTATTTCATTACTCCAGAATTAAGCATAACAAGTCCTGACGGATTCAGTGTTCTTTATCTTCTGAATTTACCTGACTGTGTCACACCTTTGGACAAAGACGGCAATGAAATATATGGAAATTATGACTTTGTAAATGGTGAAATTGTAAATCTGGGTTATTCAATCAGTGGGGGAGAAGTTTTCCGTCTCAAGACTGCATCCGTTGAAGATGCCTTAAAGGGAGAAATCAGCATAAGCGGCAGTGTTAAGATTCCAACAGATGTCAAGCAGTATATGACTGATGAAAGCGGTTTAGGAACAAAGGAATGGGATGATCCTAACAAGACTGAGTCTCATAACTTCCAGACTATGCTGAGTATTGCAATTAACGAAAACAAATACGATTTGACTGTTGATTTCGTAGAGAACTCTATTGATATCACTGGAGAAAAGACATGGCTTGGTGGTTCTTTGGAAGCAAGACCGGATAATATAGTTATCCGTTTAAAGGCAAATGGAACTGAAGTTAGAAATAAAAAAGTAAGTCCTGATCCTGCTGGAAACTGGAAGTGGAACTTCGCAGGCGTTCCAAAGTATGATGAAGATGGAGAAATCGAATATACAATCACTGAAGATGATGTTGAAAACTTCAACTCTACAGTAGATGGCTTTAATGTTATCAACGAATTTGATCCTGGTGAAACAGAAATAAGAGTCAGCAAGACATGGCAGGATGATGACGATAATGATGACATCAGACCGGATTCTGTAAAGGTTTACCTCGTTGAAGATGGTGTAAAAAATACTGAAAAGTACATTGAACTTAAGAGTGACAGCAGATGGGAAGGCTTTTTCAATGAGCTCCCTGTTTTAAACGATAAGGGAGAAAAGATTGTGTACAGTGTTGAAGAGGAAGAGGTTGACGGTTACGAATCTGATGTAGAAGGAGACCCTGAATCAGGCTTTATAATCTGCAACACTCATGAGTCAGTTACTTTTGACATTTCAGTTACAAAGTCCTGGGCAAACGACAATCCTGACAATAGACCAGAACGAATCATCATCGAATTACTTGTTGATGGTGAAGTTCAGGATGAGGCTGAAGTTAGACCTACTGCTGATGGAGTCTGGTTCTGCCAGTTTAAAGATCTCAGGAAACTTGATAATGGAAGAGAAATAGTATACGAAATCAACGAAGTTGATGTAGACGGTTACAGATCTGAAATTACAGGCAGTGTGGATGAAGGCTTTGAAGTTACAAATACACTAATCACTCCTCCAGGGGAAGATACACCTGATACTGGTGATGATTCACAGCTTTTATTCTATATTGCCATGATGCTTCTTTCACTTATGGGTATCATCGTAAATGCTGTTATCATTAAAAGAGGCAGCAAAGGTAAAAATGCCAGATAGAGGTTTGTGGTTGAGAAACCACTGGATGATCTGAAAAAAGAAATATATGCAATAGTTAAGGCCTGCAGTTTTCTGCAGGCCGTTTTCAATTGAAAAATGAAATATTAATTTTTTGAAAAATACTATTTACAGCATTTTATATTCTGTTTCTCCCTGCCTTATCAGTGTACGAACCTGCATTACAATCTGTCCAAGCAGATTTGTGCCTTTCCACATCTTTGGGTTCTGCATATCTGGATCGGTATTTGCCAGACCAATTCCCCAGATAGTATCTGAAGGACTTGACTCAGCCAGAATATTATCGCCTGAAGCATCCAACTTTTTAAATAAATCTGGGTGCTGAATAAATTTAGCCATAACAGCAGTACCAACAATATTTTCCTTATTGGCATTCCAGATAGAGGCATCAAAGTTCTTTACCTTACGACCCAATGCTTTAATCTTAGCGGGGTCTTTTGTCAGAACTATCTGTTCTGCTATATCAGCATTCTTGAATAATTCTGCTTTCTTATACATCATATACTGTTCGCAGCAGGTAAATGTCTTATCCTCTAATTTAATTTCTGCAGGATACCAATTGCTGCAGAAACCATATTTATCATTTCTCTTCCAAAATCCAATTACCATACGGTATGTCCTCCTTGCTATTTATATAATACAATACAATTTAAATAAGAAACAATCTATTTGAGTTGAACAGTGCACTTTTTTGATGATTGTTCAACTTCAGCAAATACTGCAAATTTATGTTTCACTTCAGTTTCTCTGTATACCAAATCATTTATGCTATTACCTCCATTCTCTTTATGTTTCCTTACATAGTTTACTGCTAAAGATTTTTTAATATCGGCAAATGCATTTCCGATTTTCATCTTAATATGATGAAACAGCAGTTCGGATATTGTTTTAATTCTATACAAAAAGGACATAGCATTAAGCTATGTCCTTCTATGTTAGTTGAACTATTTACTGGTTCTTCCAGGATAACTGAAGTGTTACAACCTGTCCGTTAGGTGATGTAAGTTTTACAATAGCAGGTTCATACTGCTTAATTGTGTAACGTACAGTTGCACTTGAAGTATTGCTTCCGCCTGATACCAGTGATACATGACTTGATGAGCATGCTACATCGACAGGATATGAGAAGCTGAATGTAATATCCTTCTGGTCGTTTACATTGCCAGGTACATGAACGATATAGATGCTTCCGCTCTTGTTCATTACGATACTTGGATTATTCTGTACTGATACTCTTACAGCAGGTTCAATTACGAACTTGTGTCCATCTGAATAGTATGTCTTGCCGTTAACTGTGCATTCGATTCTGTAGTAGCATGTCTTGGTTGTACTCATGCTGGCAAATGCTGATTCTGCATTTGGAAGGAATACTGTTGTACGGTTTCCTGGACCTTCGCCCTGCTTTACACCATATATTGTATCCGTCCAGTTTGAGCCTGTCTTGCTTTCTGCAAATTTGATAGTGAATTCACCATCGTTAAGCTTTTTGTATACTGGTTCAATAGTATTCTGTCTTGAGATAACTGTTGGAACACCACCATGGTTGTTTCCGAGTGTTGATACGTTGAATCCAGGCATATCTTCAGTGATTGCTGGAGTCTTTGAAACTGAGTAGGAGAGAGCTGAGCCGTTTGTATATACATCAGCTACAGCAGACTTTCCGTTTTCAGTTGTAATTGTTACAGAGATTCCTGAATTTGAGAAACTCTTTGCCTTTACGATACCGTTGGCATCAACTGTGATGTCGCTTGAATTTGTCTTGAATGTAAGGTTTCTTGCATTACAGTTTTCAGGTTCGAATATGATTCTTGATGTAAGGTCAACTGTACCATCAACATCTACATAGTATACTGTTGAGTTACCCTGGAAACGGATTGATGTAGGGTAGATAAGTACGTTTACTTCACATTCAGCCTTGACTCCTTCAGGTGACTGGGCAGTAATCTTTGCAGTACCGCCTGCTACAGCTGTAACAAGACCTGTCTTGTCAACTGTTGCAACCTTTTCATCTGAACTTGTCCATGTTACTTCAATATTCTGTGCCTTTTCTGGGAGAATCTTTGCAACAAGCTTATATGTCTGTCCACCTTCAAGGTCAAGTTTTCCCTTGTTTAATGTAAGGCTTTCAATCTTGATTTCTGATACTACTACATCACACTTTGCAGTCTTGCCGTTTGATGTTGTAACAGAAAGCTTTGTTGAACCTTCCTTGATACCCTTTACGTTTCCTTCCAGGTCAACTGTTGCAATTTCTTCATTTTCAACTCTCCATGTAAGAGTCTTGTTTGCAACGTTATCTGGATGGAATGTAACAGTAAGCTGCTGTGTTTCACCAACACCGATTTCAAGTTTTTCAGTGTCGAGTTCAATGCTTTCTGCATTTGGAAGGATTTCAAGATCAGAATATGCAGTAAGTTCGTTAACCTTTGCAACGAGTCTTGTTGTACCGCCCTTAAGTGCAGTTACCTTGTATTCTCCTTCTTCCACAAGAAGTTCAGCAAGAGTAGGATCTTCTACAGTTACTTCAATAGCATCAGTTCCGTCTGCAGGTGAGAACTGAACTGCAACTGGGATAGTCTCTCCTTCAATGATTGTATATTTCTTCTGAGCGAAGCTGATACTTGTTATTTCAACTCTTTCCACATATGTAGCTACCAGTTTGATGTTCTTCTTTACTGGAGTAGTGAATATATAGTCTGTTCCGTTAAGCTGCCATGATTTGAATACATAACCATCAAGTACTGGTGGTTCTGGCTCTCTTGCAGCCTGACCTTTTGCAACTGTTACTTCTGTTACCTCCATCTTTCCACCCTGTGGATCAAAGGTCACTTTACATGTTGATGCAAACGGATTTGCAATAATTACGAAAAGTGCCAGTGCTGCGATAAGAAGAAGGACGAGAATAACTGCGATGATTATACCGGTTTTCTTTTTCTTTTTCTTTTCCATGTCATACGCTCCTTTTTAAATACCAATTAATACATATATATTATATAGTAAAACGGATTAGTATAAAAGGAATATTTTTTAGTTTGGCCCTTTTCACTGGAGACATAGGTTAACAAACTTTGGGCGATTTTTGTCTTCGCTAAGGTTGTAGCAGAGTTTGCACTTCCTTGATAGGTTGCAAATAAATGGTTGGT
>JAKSSM010000080.1 GCA_024403065.1 Clostridia bacterium
TGTTTTTGTAATCTTAAGATAGATATACAGCGGAAGAAGTGACAGGAAGAATCGTAAAAATGATGTAAATAAGGTGCTTGATCCTCCTTCAAGTATTGCTCTTGTCATTACAGGAAGCACCCCGAAGAATGCAGCTGACGTAAGGACAGATACTACTCCAAGCGTTCTATTTGTTTTCATAAAATCTGTAAACTGTTCGTGATTCGAACATATCTCCCTCTCTTAATATTACAGTCGGAAAATCAGGATTGTTTGGACTGTCAGGATAGTGCTGGGCTTCAAGACAGATTTCACTGTCTGTATTATATACCTGCACTCCTGGTTCAGTCGTCTCCATCTCCATCATGATACCAGAAAGCAACCCATAAAGTGCTGCCACTTTTCTTAACCCTTTTCCATTAAGGATAAAGCAGTCATCATAATTTGATTCAACCTTTTTCATTTCTCTTAAATCATATTTTGTAAGTGCAGTTTCAATAAACTTACCTGTAGGGATCAGTTCATCATCTGTTTCAAGTATGTAATCTGAATCAACAGAAAGCTTATGGTCATATACAGAACCCCCACCATTAAGATTGAAATATGCATGATTTGTAAGGTTAATAACTGTATCCTGGTCAGAAAATGCTTCATAGTCAATCTGAAGAGCGCTATCTTTAAGAGTAAATCTTACACTTACCTCAAGATTTCCAGGGAATCCTTCTTCAAGGTCACTGGAAAGGTATGTAAACTCGCAGAAGTCCATTCCCTTCTCCTTTACAATCCATACCTTTTCCTTGAAATTCTCTTTTCCGCCATGGAGAGTATTCTCTCCTTCATTCTTTGTAAGAAAGAATTCTTCACCATTCAGTGTGAACTTTCCACCTTTTATGCGGTTTGCATATCGTCCTACAGTTTTACCTTTTGTAAGCATATTTATCCCACAGAATTTGAGACTTTCTATGGATGCTCCCTACACAGAAAAAACTGCCTCAATTTTATCATTTTTTATAGTAATCATACACTGATTATATACCTTCCTTCTCCCTTATTCAATTGACATAAAAGGGGTCAGAGAGTATAATATTTCCCGTAGTTTGACAGATTTTAACTAAATTCTGTCAGGCGAGGACGGAATTATATAATTTGGAGGAAAATTATGAAAAAGAATGTAGTAAAATCAATCGTTGCAATCGGTATCGGAGCAGCTTTATTCTTCGTACTTGGAAGATTCGTTGCAATTCCATCACCAGTACCTAACACAAACATTTCAACTCAGTATGGTCTTCTTGCATTTTTAGCATGTGTTTACGGACCAGTTGTTGGAGCACTTGCAGGTCTTATCGGACACGCTCTTATTGACTTCAGCTATGGCTGGGGAATCTGGTGGAGCTGGGTTATCGCATCCGCTGTATTCGGACTTCTTGTTGGTCTCTTCTCACTTAAGAAGAAGACAGTAGCATCTTTAAACATTTCACAGGTTATTGCTCATGCAATCGCATGGATTGGAGTAGCACCTGTACTTGATATCGTTATGTATGCTGAACCAGTTGACAAGATCTTCCTTCAGGGAGCAGTAGCAGCAGTAGCAAACATCGTTACAACTGCAATCATCGCAACACTTCTCTTACTTGCATACAATGCAACAAAGCCAAAGGCAGGAAGCCTTAAGAAAGAAAAATAGTAGATGATTAAATTCGAACATTTCAGTTTCAAATATACCGCGCAGGCTGATTACACCCTGCGCGATATTAATCTTACGATAAATGACGGGGAAAAAGTCCTTATAATCGGACCTTCCGGATGCGGTAAATCAACTCTTTTAAACTGCATCAACGGCCTCGTTCCTTTTTCGTATGACGGAACAATCGAAGGAAGCCTTACTGTTGATGGAAAAGAGACGAAGGACTTAAGCATCTTTGAACTTTCAAAGATTGTAGGTACCGTTCTTCAGGACAGTGATGCCCAGTTCGTTGGTCTTACCGTTGCAGAAGATATTGCATTCGCCCTCGAAAATGACTGTATTCCGACAGAAGAATTAAAAAGAAGAGTTAAAGAAATTGCAAAGCTTGTAAATATTGAGTCTCATCTTGAGCACGCTCCAACTGACATTTCAGGTGGACAGAAGCAGAGAGTTTCCCTTGCAGGTGTCATGATAGATGATGTAAAGGTCCTTCTTTTCGATGAACCTCTTGCAAACCTTGACCCTGAAACAGGAAAGACAGCAATTGAACTCATTGACAGTATCCACAAGGATACAGGTGTAACAGAAATAATAATCGAGCACAGACTTGAAGATGTACTCTGGCGCGATGTGGACAGAATCGTCCTTATGGGAGATGGAAAGATTGTCCTTGATACGACACCAGATGAACTTCTTTCATCTGATGCACTAATAAAGCATGGTATCCGTGAACCTCTGTATATCACTGCTCTTAAATATGCAGGTGTAGAAATTACACCTTCCATGCTCCCTCATTCAATAGATACCATTACCCTTACAGATGAAGATATCGCCAAGGTAAAAGAATGGTACCTTAAAACGGAAACAGAAAAGGAAGAAGAAAAGGAAGTCCTTCTTCAGGTAAGGGATATTGACTTTACATACAAAAATGACCGAAACGGCGCATCAGTCCATCATGCCCTTGACCACATCAGTTTCGATGTAATGAAGGGAGAACTCCTTGCAATAGTAGGCCGTAACGGTGCCGGTAAATCCACATTCTCAAAAGCCCTCTGCGGTTTTGAAAGGATTGATTCCGGTAAATTCATCTTCAAGGGTGAAGATATGGCACCACTTTCCATAAAGGAAAGAGCTGACAGAATCGGCTATGTAATGCAGAATCCAAACCAGATGATTTCAAAGGTTCAGATTTTCGATGAAGTTGCATTGGGACTCAGAACAAGAAATGTTCCTGAAGATGAAGTAGAAAGAAGAGTAAATGATACTCTTAAGATCTGCGGACTCTGGGAATTCAGAAACTGGCCTGTTTCAGCTTTAAGCTATGGTCAGAAAAAGAGAGTAACAATCGCATCAATCCTTGTGCTTGAACCAGAGATGATAATCCTTGATGAGCCTACTGCAGGTCAGGACTACTATCACTATACTGAAATCATGAACTTCCTTGAAGAAATCAACAGCCGTGGTGTTACAATCGTCCTGATTACCCATGATATGCATCTTATGCTTGAATATGCTACCCGTGGTATTGTATTTGCAGATTCAAAGGTTATAAAGGACAGTACATCCTATGATATCCTGACAGATAGAGATGTCATTTCCCGAGCAAGCCTCAAGGAAACATCCCTCTACAATCTTGCGCTGAAGTGCGGATTAAATGACACAAAGGGATTTGTAGAACACTTCATTTCATTTGAAAGGAGGGTTCGAAATGACTAATATCTTCAACTATATCGACCGTAAGTCCCCTATCCATAACCTGACTGGTGCTACAAAGTTTGTATGTCTCCTTCTCTGGAGTTTCGCAGCAATGGTTACTTTCGATACGAAAATCCTTGCACTGCTTCCAGTTGTTTCATTCATACTCTTTGGACTCTCAAAGATTAAACTTAAGGATATTTCATTCCTTCTTGTATTTACTCTTGTATTCATGGTTATGAACAATGTGCTTGTATTCCTGTTCAGTCCAATGCATGGAACAGAACTCTATGGCTCCTGCACTGAAATATGCAAGCTCTGGGGTAATAACTACCTTACTGTTGAACAGCTCTGGTATCACCTTAACCTTGTGCTCAAATACTTCAGCACAATGCCAATAGTAATACTGTTCATTTCAACTACTGAACCAAGTGAATTCGCAGCATCCTTAAACAAGATTGGTGTTAAATACACAATTGCATATGCTGTATCCCTTGCCCTCCGTTACATCCCTGACGTACAGAGAGAATATCATGAGATTTCCCTTGCCCAGCAGGCAAGAGGTATAGAAATGTCCAGCAAGGAGAACATTGTTAAAAGACTTAAGAGTGCATCAGCAATTCTCATTCCTCTTGTACTTCAGAGTCTTGAAAGAATTGATGTAATTACAAATGCCATGGAGCTTAGAGGTTTCGGAAAGAACAGAAAGAGAACCTGGTACCGCTCAAGAAAGTTCACAAAGGCAGATATCATTTCCATGATATTCTGCGGAGCACTCCTTCTTCTTTCCATTGGAATGAATATATATAACGGATCCAGATTCTGGATGCCACACTTCTAAGATAATGAAGGGATAGAAATGTCCCTTCTTTTTTTGTATAATTTCATATATATGTAACCTGAAGGCAGAAAATACTGCTGAATACTATGAAAGGAGGTCCAGGTATGGAAGATTCAAGAATTGTAGACCTTTATCTTGAAAGAAATGAAGAGTCTATAAAACTCACAAAAGAAAAATACGGAAAGAAGATTCTTTCAGTATCCTTCGGGGTAACTCAGGATTTGGAAATATCAAAAGAATGCGAAAACGACACATATCTTGAGTGCTGGAACAGAATTCCTCCAAATGAACCAAGGACTTACTTTCTTCCTTTCCTTTTACGTATTGCAAGAAACATATCATTAAACAGAGTGATTGCAAATGAGCGTCTTAAAAGAAAAGCTGATATTGATGAACTTTCCAGCGAGCTTACAGAATGCATTCCGGATCCTAAAACAAATGTGGAAGACATGGTTCTTGGCAATTCTCTTTCAGAACTTTTAAACTCATATCTCTCTACCCTTCCAAAGGAAAAGAGAATTGTATTCACTGAAAGATATTTCTTCACCTTAAGCGTAAAGGAAATTGCAGAAAAGAACGGATATTCAGAAAGCAAGGTCAAGACCATGCTGTTAAGAATCCGTAACGATCTTAAGGAATACCTTTTAAAGGAGGGTTACAGAATATGAATGGAAATGAACTGTTAAAAGAAATTGGAAATCTTGACAACGAATACATAGCTGAAGCAGCAGATGCACTTCAGAAAAAGAAGAAAATACCATATATGAAATACCTTTCCGTTGCAGCTACACTCATTCTCGTATTTGCTGCAGTATCAGGCTCCTTCGGAAATATGAACATTGCAAGAAAGATGGATAATACAAAAGAAGAAGGAATACAGTATCATTCATTTGCAAATGAAACTGAAAATACATCTTCTCTCCCACTCTACGGTATGGAAGATACAGGAGATGCCAGTTTTAGCGCTGTCGCTTCAGTCAGCACTGATAATGGTACATTCATACTTTCTGACAGTCTTAAGTATCTCATGGATAAATACAGGGAGACTGCAAGATACAGAGTAAAGGTATTATTCTACAGTAACCACGAAGGTCTATCCAATTATGATTCTCTTGTTCAGGCTGATCTTGAAAGGCTGAATAAGGAAGGATATATAACTGCTGTAGAAAAGTATGAGGAACCCGGATATGCTGTTACACATATCACACTCCATGCAACATATGAACAGCTTATAAATTTCAGTGCGGCAGAAAATCTCGGATACTATCTTACCCTTTTCGGAAATACAGAAAATGTAGTATCATATAACAGTGGTATAAAGCAGAACTAAGAGGAATAAAGATGAAACAGAAAAAGAAGAACGAAAAGAAAAAAGCAAAAAGAATTAGGATAATAAAGGTTGCTGCTGCAGCAGTTATCGTCCTTGCGCTGCTCTTTGTTCCAGTAAAAAAGACAGGTGAATCAGGTACAGTATCATATAACGCTATTATGTACAAGATAGTTCATTTTGATGAAGAAACCATGTATGGACATTTCCTTATGGAAAATACATATTTCTTCCCAAACAGCTTAAAGTCAGCTGAAAGACTCTTTGATATGGAACTTAATGGTATGGAACACGAGTTTGATGCTGTGATTACTGAAAAGTTTGGTACAAATGTAATTGTTGCACCATATGAAAGAACACTTGAAGCAAAATATGCAAAGTTCATAAACTTTGCACTTGCTGGACTTTCAGATGAAAAAGCAGAACCTGGTGACTGGGTACATATTGTGTATAAAGGTAATCTCATTCCAACAAACCCGGCAATAATCAACGCTGTATCCTGGAAGAAATGTGAACATAAGGACTATCCTGAATATGCAAACGACAATGTATTCATTGATAAGGAATATGCGTTCTCCTGTGATTCACTTCCATTTGACATAATGAGAATAGAAGAAATCTACAGTAACTGTTTCTTCTTAAGCGCAACATGGCCTGCACCATATGAAATAAAGATAAATGGTACACTTCCACCATTCTTTAATGTTGGTGACTATGTATCTGTTACAGCTGAAAATATCATTGAAGGTGATGACGGCGGATTAAGAAGAGTTGAAGGTGACATGGTAACAGTATGCCGAGAATACTTTACTCCAATAGATGATCCACTTGTATGCTACAAGCCTGTAATCTATCTCTATCCAACTGAAGAAACTGATGTAACTGTAAGTCTTGATCTTAAGGGTGAACTTACATGCACATATCCAAGATATGATAATGGATGGAATGTAAAAGCTTATCCAGATGGCACACTTAAGGATATCCGTGGTACTGAATACAGCTATCTCTACTGGGAAGGTGAAACAGCCTTTGAACCGGATATGAGTAAAGGTTTCTCAGTAAAGGGAACTGACACAGCATCCTTCCTTGAAGATGCTTTGTCAAAGCTTGGACTTAACAGAAAGGAAGCAAACGAATTTATTGTATTCTGGCTCCCACTTATGGAAAAGAATGAATACAACATCATATCATTCCAGGAAGAAAAATATACTGAAGCAGCAAAGCTTAACGTATCCCCTTCCCCTGATACCGTAATCCGTGTGTTCATGACATACCAGGCATCAGATAAACCTGTAAGTATTGAACCACAGATGCTTTACTCTCCAGAAAGACAGGGTTTCACAGTTGTTGAATGGGGTGGCACTGAAATCAGAAAGTAGTTACTAAAAAGATTAATACTGTTTATCAAGGAGCAGACTCTATGCGTGGACAAATAGAAAACATAAATGAAAAGATCACATTTTCTTATGCAGATGGTGAATATGAACTTCGATCTCATCCTTATGAACCATGTCTGTATATCTTTAAGGATGATGAAATGATAAAGATACTTCATAATGCATTTGACGTTTATGACCTTCCATCGATATTTGAAGCCGGCGAGACTGTGAGAGCAATCAACGGAAAAGATTTCGATGAGGAAACTTTCTGCAGTGTTCTGATTGCTGCAATTAATGACACACACTATGAGATGGACTGGCCTTTTGCAGCAGAACTGGTAAAAAATGAAACAGTCTAAGAATTTCAGATAGAGTCAATTGTACTTTTGACTAAGAAACAATAATGAACTTCAGTAATTATTTACTGAAGTTTTTATTTGAATTATAATGTAGTTAATAGAAAAACAAATCTGAATTTGACGGAGGGTATATCAGTGAATACGGGAGTTTATTTATTACCCATGAC
>JAKSSM010000081.1 GCA_024403065.1 Clostridia bacterium
TATTATGATATCACAGTACTTCTTTGATGGTTCAACGAAAGTTTCATGCATAACTTTTACGGTTGTAATGTACTGCTCGATTACTGATTCAAGAGTTCTTCCTCTCTGATTTACATCTCTTAAGATTCTTCTGATGATTCTGATGTCTGCATCAGTGTCAACGAAAATCTTGATATCACAGAGGTCACGGAGTTCCCTGTTTTCAAAGATAAGAATTCCTTCAACCACAACAACCTTTGATGGATTAACTCTTACAACTTCATCAATTCTGTTGTGAATAGTGAAGTCATACACTGGTCTGTCAATTGGCTGCCATTCCTTTAATGACTTGATATGCTCAATAAGAAGATCAGTATCAAAGGCATCTGGATGGTCATAGTTAAGTTTCTTTCTGTCTTCAAAAGGAATGTCATTATGTTCTTTGTAATAGAAGTCGTGTGAAATTACAGAAATTTCATCTTTGAATTCTTCCTGAATCTTTGAAACAAGTGTACTCTTTCCAGAACCTGTTCCGCCTGCTATACCGATTACAACAACTTTACTATCCATTATTCTCCTTCTTTCTTGTCAAAAGTTCCTGCTGGTTTTTCACCATCAGTTACAGTTGAACCGAGATTAAGTGTAGCCTTTTCAAGTTCCTGAATGATGTTATTGATTTCAAGGAGTTTTTCTGCAGAAGCAGTATCGCTTATTGCAGCTTTTGTTCTTTCAAGGATGTTCTGAACATCACTTGAAACATCATCAAGCTTATCCTTTAAATCATCAATATCCTCTACCTTTATAGCTTCCTTTATTACTTCTTCAGTAGTAACAAGTTCACCACTTTCAAGTTCATACTCTGAATTTGCATAGAGTGGTACAACATTGTAACCATATTTTTCCTTGATTGATTCAGCAAGAGCAGTCTTTGAATCTTCTTCTCCATGAACAAGGAATATTTTCTTAGGTGCTGATTCAAGACCACCAACCCAGTCAAGAAGTCCATCCTTATCAGCATGTCCTGAGAAACCCTCAAGATTGAATATCTGCGCATTTACGACAACGTTCTCACCAAAAAGTTTAACTGTGTCTGCCCCTTCAACAAGAAGTCTTCCAAGTGTACCCTGTGCCTGATATCCTACGAATACAATGGAATTTCTTGAATCCCAGAGAGTATGCTTAAGATGATGTCTGATACGGCCGGCTTCACACATGCCTGATGCAGAAATGATAATTTTTGGCTGCTTGATTTCGTTAAGAATCTGCGACTCCTGAGTATTTTTTGTAAATCTGAGATTTGGGAAATCAAGCGGATTGTCACCTTCTAAGATATATCTCTTTGTTTCAGCATCAAATACAGCAGCATTGTTTTTGAACACTTCAGTTGCAGTTGTAGCCATAGGGCTGTCAATATATACAAACACATTACGTAAAAGGTCCTGAAGTTCAGGATGATGTTCGTAATATCTGTTGTACTGGAAAATGAGTTCCTGTGTTCTTCCTACAGCAAATGCTGGAATGATTACAGAACCACCTCTCTTTACAGTATCAACTGTAATTCTTATGAGTTCCTCAATTGAAGATGAGTTCGAAGGATGAAGTCTGTCACCATATGTAGATTCCATGATAACATAATCAGCCTTCTTGATTTTTACAGGGTCCTTAAGAATTGGTCTTTCTTCAACACCAATATCACCTGTAAATACAAGTTTCAAGGTATTGCCCTTTTCCTTAATCCATAATTCAGTAATTGCTGAACCAAGGATATGACCGGCATCATTGAATACAACTTCCATATCTTCGTTAATACTGATCAGCTGATCATAAAGAACAGGCTTTACATATTTTAATGTTTCAGTTGCATCCGCCTCAGTGAAAAGAGGTTCAACTTCAGCCTTTCCAATACGAAGATTCTTCTTGCTCATTGTTTCTGCATCCTTTTCATGGATATATGCAGCATCAAGAAGCATTACACTTAAAAGGTCAGCTGTTGCATCTGTACAGTAGATACTTCCTTTGAATCCTCTTTTTACAAGAAGAGGAAGTCGTCCACAGTGGTCAATGTGAGCATGACTCAGAACGACAGCTTCAATTTCAGTAGGATCAAATGGGAAATCATCCCAGTTCATTTCTTCTTCAGACTTGCCGCCCTGATACTGACCGCAGTCCAGCAGCACCTTATGGTTGTCTGTCATAATGAGGTGGCATGATCCTGTTACCCCTGTTGTTGCCCCGCAAAATCTGATTTTCATGATATGTCCTTTCTAAAATGACTTGGCACAGATGATATTTACACCTGTATCCGCTACATTTTCTATTATAACACTTCCAAGAGAAATTGGTAACATAAGACTTACTCTATTTACTTCTTTCATTGCTTCCATCATCTTGCTCTTTGGGATAGGTTTTTCACTCTTTACAGGAACAATGATATTTCCACTTGCAATTACAGTTGATGTAAGTGTTCTCTTTGGTTCTACCATTTCCTGCAGTGCATAGTCTTCTCCACGTCTGCAGAGATTGCCTTCAGTTACATAGTTTCCGTCTTCATTCTTTGAAATGCTGATTCTGCATCCATTTGGACAGATCGTACAGATTACAACATTGTCTTCTCCTGGCTGTGCAAGGTTCTTAACACCTTTCTTCTGTGCAATCTGCTTCTTCATCTTTGAAGATACTTCTTCTTCAGTTGGAAGATTAATACCAAGAGCGCAGTTTGCTGCAGCATGACCTGCGATTTCACCCTCATCAGATACGAAATCTACGAGCTCATGTACCCTTACAACGTTACCGCAGGCAAATATTCCTTTTGATGTTGTCTCACGGTTATAGTCTACAAGCGGTCCACGAGTTTTTGGATCAATTTCTATTCCAGCTTTTCTTGTAAGCTCATTTTCAGGTACCAGACCAACTGAAAGCATAAGGCAGTCACAAGGAATAAACTCTTCAGTTCCCTTTACAGGAACAAGTTTATCGTCAACACGTGCAATTGTTACTCCAGTAACTCTATCTTTTCCCTCAATGCTTACTACTGTAGTGCTGAGTTTAAGCGGAATATTGAAATCATTGAGACACTGAGCAATATTTCTTGTAAGTCCTCCAGAATCCTTCATGATTTCACATACGGCCTTAACTTCTGCACCTTCAAGTGTCATACGTCTTGCCATGATAAGGCCTATATCTCCTGAACCCAGGATTACAATCTTTTTACCTGGAAGATATCCCTTGATATTAACCAGTTTCTGTGCAGTACCTGCACTGAATACTCCTGCAGGTCTGTCCCCAGGGATTGCAAGTGTTCCACGAGTTTTTTCTCTGCAGCCCATAGCAAGGACTACAGTCTTAGATTTAAGAACCTGATAACCAAGATCCTTATTCATTATTGTTACAGTATGGATACCCTCAGCTTTTTCGTCATCAATAGCTGTAACCATTGTATTTACAAGACTGTGGATTCCATTCTGATGAACCATAATCTCGAATCTTTCAGCGTATTCAGGACCAGTAAGTTCTTCCTTGAATTTATGAAGTCCAAATCCGTTATGAATACACTGTTCAAGAATACCACCGAGTTTTGCATCTCTTTCAATCACAAGGACATTCTTTGCACCATGTTCCTTTGCAGAAAGCGCTGCACTCATTCCACCAGGACCACCACCTACGATGATAGTATCAAATACCTGTGATACAGGTACTCCCCCAGTCTTTGTCATCTCATATGTATACTGGGAATTGTTTCCCTTCTTTGTAACCTCACTGATGTCTTTTTCAAGTTCTCTTGCAAGAATTTCAAGAGAAAGTGGCATACAGAATCCACCCTGACATCTGCCCATTCCTGCTCTGGTTCTTCTCTTTACTCCATCAACATCAGTTGCAGGTGGATTATTTCTTATGGCATCAATAATCTCACCTTCTGTGATTTCTTCACATCTGCAGACAATATGGCCATATTCAGGACGCCTTAAAATAAGCTCATTCTTTTCTTCTCTGGAAAGTTCTCTGAATTTGATTCTCTTTATTGCTGAGACAAAATCTTCTCTTATCTTAAGCGACTCTCCCATCTTCTGAATCATTTCTCTTACATAGACAGCAATAGCTGGTGCAGAAGAAAGACCAGGAGATGCGATACCTGCACAGTTTATAAAACGTTCACAAGGTGAATTGATTATGAAATCCGAACGGTCAGATTCTGCACGGAGTCCTGTAAACTCTGTTATCTGCTTATCCCATGGAACAGATGTAAAGAACTCACCTTCTTTTCTTTTTACTTCAGCAAGACCTTCCTGTGTAACACTTCTGTCTTCCTTATCTTCAATATCCTTTGAAGTAGGTCCAAGAAGAATATTACCGTCTACAGTCTTTGTCGCAAGCACACCCTTTCCCATAGATGTAGGTGTTCTGAAAATTGTTGCTGAAACAAGATTACCTGCGTCCTTATCGAGGAGATAGTATTCTCCCTTTCTTGGACTGATTGTGAAAGTGTCATCACCAACCATCTTTGCAATTTCATCAGAATACATACCTGCACAGTTTATCAGGTACTCGCAGTCATACTTTTCTCCATTTGAAAGATGAACTGTATAGTAGAACTTCTCCTTGTCAATTGCAGTTACTCTGCTTTTCACCTTGAGTTCTGCTCCATTGTCCATAGCAAGACCAATGGAATGGATAGTAAGTTCGTATGGACATACTACTGCTGAAGTCTTTGCATAAAGCGCACCAGTAATTGCATCAGAAAGATTTGGTTCAATACGTTTTACTTCATCTCTTCCTATTAAAGACAGATCCTTTACGCCGTTCTTTTTTCCTCTTTCAAGGAGTTTCTCAAGAACTGACATATCTTCCTCTGTATATGCAACAACGAGTGCTCCATTCTTTCTGTACTTTACATCAAGGTCTCTGCAGACTGCTTCCATCATTTCAGAACCTTTTACATTTAGAAGTGCTTTTAAAGTTCCAGGTTCTGGATCGTAGCCTGCATGAACAATACCACTGTTTGCCTTTGACTGACCCATTGCACAGTCAGCTTCACTCTCAAAAATTACGACTTTTCTGTCATACTTTGAAAGTTCTAATGCTACCAGTCCGCCTACTACTCCCGCACCAATAATTCCATATTTGTACATAACTATTTCTCCCCGTGGAAATCAGATCCTTTTGTTATATGTAAGTGATATTTCCCTGCCAGTGATGAAAATCTGAATTCGTCAGTTGTATCGTGTGTTGGATAAAAACATTCCATACCACTCAAACCTGCTTTTTTGAGATATCTTAAAAAGCTGTCAAGATTTGACCAGTATTCTTCAGTTTCCGGTTCTCCCAGAAACTTAAGCTTCTTTGGATGAGCAAGGACAGGAAGTCCTTTAGCATCCTTTATAAGCCTGATTGCTTCTTCAATAGGAATTCTTTTCTTCTTAAGCCCTCTGATTTCAGGTGACTCCATAAGTTCCTTAAAGCATGTATCAAAATCCGGGAAATAGCCCTTTTCTACAAGAATTCTTGCGATATTAGGCTTTCCCACATATTTACCCTTAGATCTTGAATAAACTTCGTCTAAAGAGAAATTAAAGCCCATCTCGTTGATTTTTTCGGCAAGGTGTACATTTCTCTCATCTCTTGCAGCTCTTATTTCCTTAAGCTTTTCAAGAAGTGCTTCATTTTCTGTATCAAAATTGTATCCAAGAAGATGAACATTATGGCCTTCATAATCTGTTGAAATTTCAATTCCAGGAAGCACCTTGATATTAAGTGCCTCTCCCGCAATCTTTGCTTCAGCAATTCCTGAAATGCCATCATGATCAGTTATTGCGATTTCATCATATTCCGCTTCGCTGTATTTCTTTACTACTTCTACTGGAGTTAATGTTCCATCTGAGTAGACTGTATGAATATGATAATCTACTTTACTTTCAAACATGATTAACCCTCAATGTATCCTACGTATGGAAGGTTTCTGTACTTCTGGTCATAGTCAAGACCATAACCTACAACAAAGAGGTTATCGATTTCAAATCCGATATAGTCTGCCTGAACGTCACAGAGTCTTCTTGATGGTTTGTCAAGAAGTGTACAGATCTTTACGCTCTTTGGATTTCTTTCAGCAAGATATGACTTGATGAATTTAAGTGTTGTACCAGTATCAACGATGTCTTCAATGATAATTACATTCTTGTTGAAAAGATCTGCTTCAACATCCTTCTTGATCTTTACTACACCTGTTGTGGATGTTCCTGAACCATAGCTTGACGCACAGATGAAATCAATCTTTGTATCATTAGGAATAGCCTTCATAATGTCAGCCATCCATACGATTCCGCCCTTTAATGTACCAATAAGGTAGATTTCTTCTCCCTCATAGTCACGTGCAATCTGTTCTCCAAGTTCCTTTGCTCTCTGTCTGATCTGTTCTTCAGTAAAGAGTACTTTTCCAATAATTTCAGCCATTTCCGCCTCCTAATTATCCAATACGTTATCAAATACTTCCAGAAGTCTGTCGTGTCCTGTCTTCTTAAGCGCAGAAACAGGAATTATTACTGCGTTTTCATCAAGACCAAGTGTCTTTTTCACTACACTTCTGTTTTTGTTTAATTCATTTTTTGACAGTTTGTCACATTTTGTCATTACTACAATACCATCAAGACCCAGTCCCTTTAGATATTCATACATGGCAACATCCAGTTTTGTTGGTTCAATTCTTGAATCAACAAGCTGAACTACTGCTTTGAGATTAGTTCTTCCCTTAAAGTATTCATCCATCATTCTGTCCCAGTCATCTGTAACAGATTTTGATACTTTTGCATATCCATAGCCTGGAAGGTCAACAATCCTGAATGTATCATTAACTGAGTAGAAATTGATTGTTCTTGTCTTTCCAGGACTCTGAGAAACTCTTGCAAGGGATTTACGGTTTGTAAGAAGATTGAGAAGTGAGGACTTGCCTACATTTGATCTTCCTACAAAAGCAATCTCAGGTACGTCATCTGAAGGATACTGATTCTTCTTTACGGCAGTAGCAACAATATCCGCCTTTTTTATAATCATACTCTATCCTTTATAGAATGCATGATCCAGTACTTCTCTTGCATTCTCTACTAAAACGAAGTTAAGTTCTTTACGAACCTGTGCTGATATTTCGTCAATGTTCTTCCTGTTTTCAGCTGGAAGGATAATTTCCTTGATTCCCATTCTGTGTGCTGCGAGAACCTTCTCCTTGATACCACCAACCGGAAGTACTCTTCCTCTTAAAGTGATTTCTCCAGTCATTGCCACATCTTTTCTTACAGGCTTTCCTGTAAGTGCTGAAAGAAGTGAAGTGAACATTGTAACGCCTGCTGATGGACCATCTTTTGGAACAGCACCTTCTGGCACATGGATATGAATATCATTCTGCTTGTACCATTCCTTTTCAAGTGAGAATTCCTCACTGATTGATCTGATATA
>JAKSSM010000082.1 GCA_024403065.1 Clostridia bacterium
TACAGCACCATTTTTGTCATTCCTGAAAAGGACAATATGGTGCTCTTTTATTTGCTTTATTACTGATGCCTTAGGATGACCATATCCATTTTTCCCTACCTGTATAACAGCATATTCAGGTGACACAGCATTAAGAAACTCATCCGATGTACTGGTATCACTGCCATGATGCCCAATCTTCAGTATGTCACATCTAAGATACTCTTTCGGGTATTCTGAAAGCAGTAGTTTCTCTCCTTCTTTATCAAGGTCTCCCGTAATCATTATTCTGTAACCCTTATAGTTCACGATATATACCGAGCAGTTTTTGTTTTCATCCTTGGACAGACTTTTACTGTTTGGCCAGATTGTTTCAATATATACATCCTTTGATATTCTGAAAACATCACCTTTTATGGAATCAGTAACAGTTTCCTTGATTTTATACACATTACCAAGCTCCTGTATTCCTTTATAGTGATCTGCATGTGTATGAGTAAGAAGACAGAGATCAATATCTTTTGCATTGTTCTTAAGAAGATAAGGTTTTAGTGTCTTCTCTCCAACGTTGTATGTCATCTGTCCTCCACCATCAATAAGTATGTCCATACTACCTGCTTTTATATGTGTACTGTCACCCTGGCCTACATCAATAAATACAATGTCACAATAGGTTATCGGGTCATAGGTAACAGCAAACAGAAATACAAGAGCTGATATTATCAGTACAACTGTCTTCTTCAGCATTCTTCTGCTCCCTCTTATATAAAGAAGCCTTACATATTCTGAATTAACTGTAAACAGGACGACAGATATGAGAATAAGGGAAATAGCCATATTTCCTGTAATGTTTATCGAAGAAACACCTTCGATTGTTGATATTCTGTTAATCCAGATGATAAGATATGCGAATCTGTCGAGAATCCTGAGTAATATTTCTGAAGTTCCAGATACTGAAATCACAAGGAATGCAAAAAGAGATGCAGGAACTGTATATGATGCAAGAAGTATTATCGGGATATTGACTAATACTGAAAGTGGCGATATGTAATTGAAAACATAGGCCTGATATCCTATTATCCCTAGTGTTACAGCAAGCGATGTCCTGATACTTCCAGGTATCTTGTCAAGCATGCCAGAAAGCACTGAAATGGATATTACTGCAAGAAATGAAATCTGGAACCCAGTATTGAATACAACATAAGGATTACTTAGCGAAAGAAGAATTCCAACAGCTGATACTGATGTCAGGGTATCGTATCTCAAATCAAATTCTCTTGCTACAATTTTCATAATTATCATTGTTACAGCACGAATTATCGATATGCTCCACATGCATAAGAAGCCATAAGAAAGAAGTGCTGCAACTGTAAATGCTGTCCTTAATCCTTTTTTACGTCTCTTTCCTATTTTCTCAAGCAGGTCATATATAACCGTAATGTGCAAGCCACTGACTGCAAGTATATGGCTGGTACCATTACTCTGAAAACTGGAATATATGTCATCATCCATATAAGCTGTTTCACCAAAAAGAAGACCACAGATGAGTCCTTTTGAATCAGGTAGCAGTTCGTCAGTAAAATTCAATTTAAGTTTATGCAGATATCTTATATACCTTTCAGGAATGTTATACCTGATTTCACATATTTCAACTTTCTTTGCAGTTCCAGTAAGCAGGACACCGGTACTCAAAAGATATTTTCTGTAATCAAAACAGTGAGGATTTCGTTTGCCTTTTGGTACTTCTAGCGTGCCTTTAAAAATTATTTCACTATAGAGAAAATCAGCCTGATCAAATTCATCAGTGTAACAGTTTAGGAGTATTTTCCCTCTAGTTTTTATATCTCTTCCATCACAGCCCAGTACTCTGCATGTAAGTGAAATTCTTTTGTCATAGACCCTGTATTTAACAACCTTGAATCGGTATTCATGCTGTTCCCCTTCAAGCATAAGAAGTTCACCTGAAGTTGGAAGAAGATTTACACCAAACCAGTCAAAAAGAACAATTAGAAATACAAGCAATAAAAAAACAAAAAAGCACTTTCTTCTCATAAAGTCACCTTTTCGAATCGCACCTTGATTATATTCCATTTTTTACCATTTTTCAATGTGAAGATTCACTTCAAAATGGTGTAGCATTTGTGAAAATTACATATTAATAATGGAAATGTATATAATAGTATGTTATAATACTACGAATGTAAAAATTCATAAATTGATTTTTAGTAAAATTTTAATAAAGGAAAAAGGAATATTATGAGAGAAAAAGCTAATAAAGGCGGTCTTTTCAAAAAGAAAAATGCATCATCTCAGTCAACTGACCTTGCTGCTGTAGGAACTTCATCAGAAGTTGGAACACGCTCAAAGAAAAGCCGCAGAAAAAAGAAGGAAAAGAAAAAGAGATCTTTCTTTGGAGTATTATGGTTACTCATCAAGATTGGTTTCCTTCTTGGAATTATCGGTGCTCTTGTTGTAGGTGGATATATCTACAAGATTATAAAGAATGCTCCTGATATCGATACTTCAGATATTTCAGCACTCTTAAGCCAGTCATCATACATCTATGACGATGCTGGCGAAATCATCGATACAACATACTCTTCACAGAATCGTACAATTGTTGAAATCGGAGATATTCCTCTCCATGTTCAGCAGGCGTTCATTGCACTTGAAGACAGAAAGTTCTATACACACCACGGAATCAACCTCATTCGTATGGTTGGTGCCGTAAAGGAATCACTCTTTGGTGGCGGAGAAATCAGTGGTACATCCACAATTACCCAGCAGCTTGCAAGAAACGTTTTCCTTACTGATATCATGGAAGAACGTTCTATCCCAAGAAAGGTTACAGAAATCTATTATGCTATTCTTCTTGAACAGCGCCTTACAAAGGATCAGATTCTTGAGGGATACCTTAATACAATCAACTTCGGTCTTGGATATGGTATTCAGACTGTATCACAGACTTACTATTCAAAGGATGTTCAGGACCTTACAGTTGCAGAAGCTGCAGCACTTGCTACACTTCCACAGGCTCCTTCCTACTACGCACTTGTAAAGCGTATCGACCTTGAATATGTTGAACAGAACCGTGACAAGCTTATCTCAACAGACAGCTACTACGGCTATGTATGGAATGACAAGGCTGAAGGAAGAATGAAATACTGTCTTGCTACAATGCACGAAATGGGCTTCATTGATGATGCTACATATGAAGAAGCGAAGGCTACAGAAATCAAGGATATCGTAAATCCTAACTTCAATGCCATCAATTCATATGAAGTAAACTACTTCGCAGACTATGTAATCGAACAGGTTATTTCAGACCTTATGGCTGAATATGACTATACATACAGCCAGGCATATGACCTTGTATATAACGGCGGACTCAGAATCTATACTACATTGAATTCACAGGCTCAGGCAGTTATTGATAAGGAATTTGCAGACAGATCAAACTTTGCTGAAATTACTCCAAACAGATATGACAAGAATGGTAATATTCTTTACGCTGATACAAATGCTGTTCTTCTCTACAAGTACTCAAGCTACTTTGATAAGGACGGTGTATTCACATTGAGAAATGATGAATATGTAAAGAACCCTGATGGTTCAATCAAGATCAAGTACAAAGGAAGACTTGCATTCTACCCTGTTTCATACAACGGAGTAAATGAAGTAAATATCGAATTCAGAAACATGTTCCTCTGGGAAGATGATGAATTCTACACAATCCTTGGTGGTATCTTAAGTATCCCAAGACAGTACAAGACAATTGATGAAAATAACGACGTTACAGTTTCCGCACAGTTCTTCACTGACTTCCCTGATTTCTTCACAGATGACGGAAACGGAAACCTTTCAACAACACGTTATACATTAAGAACAAAGACAATTCAGCCACAGGTAGCAATGACAATCATTGACAATGCTACTGGAGCTATCAAGGCAATGTCCGGTGGACGTGAAACAACAGGAAGAAGTTTACTTAACCGTGCTGTTTCAACATTCCAGCCAGGTTCATCCATCAAGCCATTCACTGTATATGGTGCTGCTCTTCAGAACAGTTATGAACTTGCTGCTGCAGGAAAGTATCAGGGCTTCTATGAAACAAAGTACGACCAGCAGGGTGTTAACCTTATGGGTAACTACATCACTTGCGCAAGCGTATTCGATGACGAACCATTAACGGTAAACGGACGTATCTGGCCAAAGAACGACGACAGCTCCTACTCAGGACTTGTTTCATTCAGAACTGCTATTCAGGAATCCATCAACGTTGTAGCCGTTAAGATCTGTGCTCAGGTTGGTGCTGAATATGCATTCGAAATGTCACAGAGATTCGGACTTGAATCATTAGACCCAGAATATGATGTAAACTACTCATCAATGGCCCTCGGTGGTACATACTCAGGTGTAACAACAGTTCAGATGGCAAGAGCAACTTCCGTTTATGTAAACGGTGGTGTAATGAAGAGTGTTTACTGTTATGATAAGGTTACTACAAGAGCAGGTGCAGTTCTCCTTGAACCAAACAAGGAAGAAAAGCAGATTGTAGACCCAGGTGTTGCATGGATTATGAGAGACGTTCTTCAGAGCGTAGTTACATCAGGTACACCATGGAGAGCTCAGATTTCCGGACAGAGAGTCGGCGGTAAGACTGGTACTACAGATATCAAGGAAAACCTCTGGTTCAACGGATTTACAGCAAACTATACAGGAAGTATCTGGATGGGTCCAGATGTACGTGTAAGAACAAACGGTTTCGGAGGTACATATGCTTGTACTCTCTGGGCTAAGATTATGAAGCAGATCCCTGCTGCTCTTGGCGGTACATATTCAGGAAAGCCATCAAATGTAATCTCAGTTACAATCGATGACAAATCTGGTTTCTTACCTGTAGACGGATGTGAAACTACAAGAACTGAATACTTCATCAGAGGAACAGAACCTACTGAACAGATGTCACTTGTTGCAAGTGGAGCTGTATGTGAACTTTCAGGTAAGGCTGCTACAGAATACTGTGATGCATCACATGTTAAGTACATTGTTGGATATCAGAGACCATACATTCCAAATGAAAAGGTTAAGGATATCAAGGACGAAGTTCCACAGGAACCATGCGATGTATGCGACCCTAACAACCATGTAGCATACAGAGTATTTATTGACGATGAAGGTAAAAACCTCGCTTCAAGAGACGGTCTTCTCGTTCTTATAAGAACTGCTGACAAGGCATTTGTAAGCTTCGATGAAAATGGAAATGTAATCCTTTGGGAAAAGAATTCAAATGGTACAATCAAGCTTGATGCTGAAGGATACCCAGTTGTATACGTTCCACCAGTAGATCCAGAACCTGAAGAACCTGAAGAACCAGATGAACCTGATAACCCAGGAACTGATCCTGAACCAGAAAATCCTGGTGAAGGCGGTGAAGGTGGAGAAGGAACTCCAGAACCATAAATAAACAGACCCCGTAAATACTTACGGGGTTTTATATTGCAATCAAAAAGGGAGTTTATTAACTCCCCTCTTCTAGATATTCTTAAATGCTTTAGTTGCTTCTACAATGTCTGGTTTACCAAATACTGCAGAACCTGCTACAACCATGTCACAGCCCATATCACATACATACTTTACATTATCCATGTTGATACCGCCATCAATTTCAATTTCAAAGTTCTTTCCGTTTTCTTTTCTGTAGTTGTCAAGGAAAGTAACTTTTTCCATTACTTCTGGAATAAACTTCTGTCCACCGAATCCTGGATGTACTGACATAACAAGAATCAGATCACAAAGATCAATATATGGCATGAGTTCTTTGATGTCAGTCTCAGGATTGATTGAAAGACCAACTTTGATACCATAGTTTCTGATCATTTCAAGTGCTTCAGTACTGCCATTTAAAACTTCAGTATGAACAGTAATATATTCAGTCTGATCTGTTACGAAATCCTTGATGTATTTTTCTGGATTTTCAATCATAAGATGTACATCATAAGTAAGTTTAGTCTTGCCATTAAGTGACTTCATTACTACAGCACCAAAGCTGATATTTGGAACAAAATGTCCGTCCATTACGTCTACATGAATTATATCTGCTCCGCCCTCCTCGATTCTTTTAACATCAGTTAAAAGATCTGAAAAGTCTGCAGAAAGAATTGATGGTGCAAGTTTCATCTTAGTTACCTCCATTTGATTCAGTATTTTCATTATTTTCTTCTGAACCTTCGCCAGTATTTTCTGGTGGGTTCTGTGGTGCATCAGCAAGTTTTGTAAGCTGAAGATCAATCTTTTCGCCCTTTTCTACTTCATAACCTGCTTTGATGCTCTGTCTTGTAACAATATTAGGAAGACCTGTTTTAACTTCTGTATATGTGATAATTCCTACATCAAGTCCCATAGATTTAAGCGTATCTCTTGCTGATTCAAAATCTTTGCCAATGAGATATACCATCTCAACGAGATTGTCTCCCTTGCCGTTACTTACAACGACATCAATCTTGGTACCACGCTTAACTGTACTTCCTGCTGCAACGGACTGGTCTATAATTACACCCTTGCCCTGACTTGATGGAGCTTCAGATACCGTTCCAAGCTCAAAACCGTTGGTTTCAAGGATGGATTTTGCTGCATCGACTGAATATCCCTTTACACTAGGAACAACATCATTTTTACGACCTTTGCTTACATAAATTGTTACCGCTGCACCTTCTTTTACCATGGCACCCTGTGTTGGTGTCTGAGCCTCAACATAGCCCTGCTCATAATTCTGACTGAATACGTCTTCACCTCTTAATATGGTTATTCCATACTGAGCAGCTTCAGAAACAGCTTCTTCATATGTTTTTCCGATAAACTGTGGAACAGCAATCTCTTTGTCTCTGTCAAACCATCCAGAAAAGAATCCGAAAATCAGTACAAGGAGAATAAAGCAGATTACAAGTCCAATAATGAAGACCTTGTTTGTAGTTCTTTTGATTTCTTCTTTGATTTCTTCTTTCTTCTGTTTATCCCTTTTTGTACGCCCGATGAACTGAGTAATCTTTCTCTTGTCAGTTGTTGTTACAAGAGCTGTCTCCTCTTCTTTCTTGAGATTGAGACCGAAGGCCTTGTCGCCAAGAACGCTTGCAACATACTCAATTGACTCAAGGTCTTTTATAATCTCATCAGCAGATGAATATCTGTTATTCTGATATTTTGCTGTACATCTGTCGATAATCTTTCCAAATTTTGGAGGAAGATTTTCTACCTTGTCAAGTACTCTTGGCATTGGTTTATTTATCTGCTGAACAGCAACTTCAACTGCATTTTCACCATCATATGGAAC
>JAKSSM010000083.1 GCA_024403065.1 Clostridia bacterium
TACTCCCATGTACTTTCTTAATACTTCTGGGATAACAACAGAACCGTCAGCCTGCTGGAAGTTTTCAAGAACTGCAGCAGTTGTTCTTCCGATTGCAAGACCAGAACCGTTAAGTGTGTGAACGAATTCAGTCTTGCCTGTTTCTTCTCTTCTGAACTTGATATTTGCACGACGAGCCTGATAGTCAAGGAAGTTGGAGCATGATGAGATTTCTACATATCTTCCATATGAAGGCATCCATACTTCGATGTCATATGTGCATGCTGATGAGAATCCAAGGTCGCCTGTGGAAAGTCTTACTACTCTGTATGGGATTCCAAGGAGCTTGAGTACTGCTTCAGCATCTGAAGTAAGTGCTTCGAGTTCGTCCCATGAATTTTCTGGCTTGCAGAACTTTACAAGTTCAACCTTGTTGAACTGGTGCTGACGGATAAGACCACGTGTATCTCTTCCTGCAGAACCTGCTTCAGCTCTGAAGCATGGAGTATATGCTGTATAGTGAACCGGAAGTTCAGCTTCCTTTAAGATTTCATTTCCAAGAAGGTTTGTTACTGGAACTTCAGCTGTTGGAATGAGGAAGAAGTCCTTCTGTGGTACATAGAACATGTCTTCTTCAAACTTTGGAAGCTGACCTGTACCAATCATGGAATTTCTGTTTACCATGAATGGAGGAAGGATTTCTGTGTAGTCCTGATCCATTGTGTGGAGGTCAAGCATAAAGCACATGATTGCTCTTTCAAGTCTTGCGCCAAGTCCCTTGTAAACTGTAAATCTTGTACCAGTAATCTTAACTGCTCTTTCAAAGTCAAGAATACCAAGATCTGTTCCGATATCCCAGTGAGCCTTAGGTTCGAAATCGAACTTTGTTGGTTCCATGAATTTTCTTACTTCTACGTTCGCACTGTCATCTTCACCAACCTGTACAAAGTCAGCTGGAACATTTGGAATTCCAAGAAGTACATCTTTAAGTTCAGCTTCAATCTTTGAAACTTCAGCATCAAGACCCTTGATCTTTTCTGAAAGTTCCTTCATTTCAGCCATAATACCTGTAACGTCTTCTCCTGCCTTCTTAAGCTTTGGAATTTCCTTGGAAACTGTGTTCTGTCTGTTCTTCATAGCTTCTACTTCAGCAAGGATTGCACGTCTCTTTTCGTCGAGTGCAGGAATGTTTTCGATTCCGAAGGAGCCTTTTGTTCTTCTTTCTACGCCGGCTTTCATTCCTTCATAATCTTCTCTGATTTTCTTAATGTCTAACATTTTAAATACACCTCTTTCCTTTAGTTTCTGCTCGCAAGTTCATTAAGATACTTTGAAAGTTCATCAATGTATTTTCCATATGATGCCCAGTCTCCGTTCTTCTGTGCAGAAACAGCATTGTTATATGCATCAAGAGCTTTGTTTATCAGTTCCTGATTTGTATCATCTGTTGGATCTACAACCGGATCATCTGGATCAACATCAGGGTCATCAGTTTCAGGATCATCATTTTCTCCTAAAACTTCTTTTCCGAAGATCTGAACAAGACAGTCACTTAATGTTTCGCCATAGGCAATCTGGTCGTTGTATGCTACGATAATTCTCTTTACTTCTGGGATTGAAGAATTCTGCGCCTCAAGATATACAGGTTCAACGTAGAGAATTGATGTGTTGATAGGAATTACAAAGAGGTTACCTCTTCTGTACTTTGTACCTGCTGATGTCCAGAGTGAGAAGTCCTGAGAAATCTTTGTATTCTGGTCAATCTGAGCTTCAATCTGTTCAGTTCCGTAGATTGTTCTTGACTTAGGGAACTGATAGAGTACGAGTTCACCGTAGTTCGCTCCATCGTTTCTTGCTATAAGAAGAGCAGTCATGTTCTTCTTTGACTTTGGAGTAAATGGAATGGAGTTGAAGAACTCTGCCTCCTTTTCTCCAGGAAGCTTTGCAATATAGTAGTTTGCTTCAATCTTCACTACGCCTGTATCATATGTTTCATTTCCAATATCCCAGAGGTCTTCTGACTGATAGAATACTGCAGTATCTTCCATATGGTACTTGGCATATACATTTGCCTGGATTTCAAAGAGTTCGTTTGGATATCTTACGTATGACTGAAGTCCCTTAGGCATATCCGACATATTCTTGAAAAGTACAGGGAAAATCTTCTGAAGTGTGAGTGCCATTGGATCGGCATCATCCACTACATAGAATCTTACATCACCGTTATATGCATCAACTACTACCTTGATGGAGTTTCTGATGTAGTTTACACCGCTTCCTCTGAATGGTTCTGAATATGGATAGTTTGCACTCTTTGTATAAGCATCCATCATCCAGTAAAGCTTGCCGTCATCAATTACGAGGTATGGGTCTCCTTCGTAGCTTAAGTATGGCATAATTCTCTTTACACGGCTTACGATGTTACGGTTGATGATAATCTTTGAATTGCTGCTGATGTTTGTTGAAGTGAAAAGCTTAAGGCTTCCCTCACGCATAGCAAACATGATTCTGTTAAGGAAATCAAGTCTGATACCAGCAGTTCCCTCATATTTTGTATAGGCATTTGAGCTTCCGTCAGGATAGTCAAATTCCTCTTCATTTGTTCCAACGATTACATAGTTGTTTGTAAGTTCACCGAAATAGATTTCAGGTCTTGTAATCTTGATTTCAGAAACACTTGATTCAGGTGGAATGTTTCCGATAAGTACATCAGGCTGACCGGATGCTGTAACCTTGTCTACTCTTGATAAGGCAACTCCGTAGCCGTGAGTATATTTGAGATGCTGATTGAGCCATGTATCTGAAATCTTTGACTCATCAATTTCTCTTGCTGTAAGGAATGTCTGAGTGTATTCCCCGTTTACCATGTATCTGTCATTGTCTACGTCAAAGAATGTGTAGTACTGACGGATTGACTGTGTCTGGTTGTAGAACTGCTGAGCCGGATCGAAGTCGTTGATACGAATATTTTCCATTGTTTCAGCATTATCAATGATATCCTTTGCAGTAAGAGTATTGTCTGCAGGGAAATCCTTTACTGTTACATCGCTTAATCCGTATGCATACTGAGTGTACTCAATATTTCTTTCGATATACAGACTTTCCTTGTTGAGTTCGTCAGGAGATACTACGAAGTCCTGAACGAGATATGAAATTCCTGAACCGCCAAGAGCGATTACAAGGTAAATTGCAGGTATAACAAGAAGACTCTTATACTTCTTCTTGAGCATTGCGAATACGAAAAGGAATGCTGATACAACTGAAAATCCCATAAGGATTCTGAGCTGCCAGAGTGTTACATGAATATCAGTATATCCTGCTCCGTATACAACTCCTGTGTGTGACTGGAGAAGCTGAAACTGTGAAAGAAGGAAGTCAATGGCAAGCATGATGAAGAATATGAATCCGAGAAGTGCAACCTTTCCTGATGCAATCTTAAGGAGTTCAGTAATATTGCTCCTGTCAAGCTGTCTTGTGCCAACACCATTTGAGAATTTCTTCTTTAATGCTCCGAGTGGATCATTTGGATTGAATTCTACTGTTTCTTCTTCCTTTGGCTTTTCTTCAAAGAAGTCTGGAGTTCTTACGGCGAGCACTATAATATAGTAGAGTGCTGTAAGAATCGCAAATCCGATAACTGCTGCGATAACAAGTTCATCCAGTTCATCAAGGAAATCAAGCTTGAAGATATAGAAGGCTATATCAAGATTGAAAACCGGATCCTTGATTCCAAAATCTGTACTGTTCTTGAACTGAAGAAAACTGTACCAGAGATTCTGTGTTGATGTAACTGCGATGAAAAGACCAAATACAGCAGAAAGACCCCATGTAATGCCTTTTAAGAGTTTCATATTTGTATTCTCTTTTGATGCTATCTTCTGGAAATAGCTTTTTCTGAGCATTGTGAGATATACGAATATGAGGAGAGTAACTACGATAAATACCGGTACTCCCATTTCAATTTTTGTAAGGAGCTCCTTGAAGAATACAGATGTATATCCTACTTCCCTGAACCATTCCCAGTCCGTAATGAACTCAATAAGGGAAAGGAACACCGAAAGGATAACAACTATGACTGCAATGAGTATAAGCCCCTTGTGACCTTTCTTTTTCTTCATAAATAATTTACCCCCTGATTATAACCCCAATATCTCTGTAACCTTTGCGATTACAGTATTTACAATATCAGCGAATCCGCTGTCTGGCATAACGTATTTTGCTACAACGATTGCAGCTTCAACAAGCATTACGAGAACAAGAAGTACAATGATGATTTTTGCAAGAACGTATTTCTTCTTCTTTGGCTTTTCTTCCTTTTCAAAGAGTTCTTCAATAGATGTGTCCATTGCTGACTTGTCAATTTCTTCATCAAGGATTTCTTTTGGAACCTGATCGAGATTGTGCTTGTCACTGAAATCATATGTGCCATCAAGATTAAGTCCTGTTACTGTCATTCTTGAAAGTTTCTTCTTTTCTGGTTCAGCAGGTGCTTCTTCTTTCTTTTCAGAAGGAACTTCTTCCTTAACAGGTTCAGTAACCTTTGTCTTTTCCTTCTTTCTTTCTTCTTCCATGATTCTTGCAAGTTCTTCAAGAGCCATAGTTGCACTCTTTGGTTCAGTTGAAGTCTTCTTCTTTTCTTCATTGAAGATAAGTGCTTCAAGTGCTTCAGCATCTGATTCCTTTGTTGAAACCTCTTCCTTTGCTTCAGCCTTTACTTCTTCCTTTTTGCCATTATCAAGAAGGTCTACTTCCTTCATGAGTCTTTCAAGTTCAAGGTGAAGTGTATCATCATCGAGTTTTTCAACCTTTTCCTTTTCTTTCTTTAAAAGGGCATCAAACTCATCATTCTTCATATAGAATGTATTGAATCTTGCATCAATCTTGCCTTCTTCATCAGCTGCAGCATTTGTTCCAGTGATGATTACTTCCTTGATTTCTACTGGAGGTTCTTCTTCAGTTTCAGGGACAGCAACCTCAACTTCCTTCACTTCAACAGGAGATGCTGGAGTTTCCTTCTTTTCAGCTTCTTCAATTGCCTTCTGGAATGATGAGCGCTTGTAGACAAGTGTCTTTTCAAGATAGTTGTCGATTTCTTCTCTTTCTTCGTTGGAATATGATGCTACATTCTTTCCTTCAAAGATTCTGTCGATTGAAGTACCGTCTTTTACTTCGTCTTCAATCTTTTCCATTTCTTCCTTCTGCTCATTGAGCATTACTTCTACTTCGTCCTTTAATGTAGCAGATGAAACAGTTTCACTGATAGCCTTTGCAACCTCTTCCTTTACAGCTTCTACTTCTTCAGCAGTAAGTGGTTCTTCAGGTTCAGAATTTACCATTTCTTCGATTTCTTCCTTAACGGCATCCTTTACCATAGCAGAAGAAATTGCACCGGAAATGGAACCTTCAACAGGCTCTTCTTTTGTTTCTTCATCTTCCTTAAGGATCTCCTTTGCTTCATGAACAAATCCTGCTCCAAGAATTGCTGAACCGAGATTGCTGAAGATTGAGCCAAGGCTCTTCTTTCCTTCAGGCTTTTCTGTTACAGCATTTTCTTCTTCCTGCTTCTTCATGAATTCTTCAAAGGATACTGTTCCGAACTTTGAATCATCAGTTACTACAGGTTCTTCCTTTACTTCACTAACCGGTGTTTCTTCCTTTACTGGTTCCTGAGGCTTTACTTCTTCATCAGGATACTTGCTGAAAAGCTCATCAAGAAGATCATCAATTGACTGCTTTGGAGCTTCCTGAACTTCCTTGATTGCACTTTCAAATCCGATATATTTCTTTGCGTCTTCAGCCTGCTTCTTTTCTTCCTCTTCCTTTAAGATATCATATCCTTCATGAAGTCCTTTTGCACGTTCTCTGATACCACCCATATCGATTTCTGTAGTGATACGCTTTACAAGTTCCTTGTCCTTGAACATGTTGCCTTCATCCTGAGTCTTCTTCTTTCCGAATGGATTTCCGCCCCAGTCAAATACGATGTCACTCTTTTCTTCTTTCTTTGCAGCTGGTTCCTTTACGCCCCAGTCGAAGCTGATATGGTCACGTGATACCTTGTCAGCTGCTTTTTCTTCAGATATCTGATCGAAACCTGTGATTCTTGTTCCGCAGGCAGGGCAGAACATATCTCCGTCTCGTAACTCTCTTCCACACTTAGCACAGTACATTGAAATCCCTCCTAATCTCTAATAATACTTTCAATTTCTTCTTCAGTATATTTTCTTCCTGAACGTGTTGTATCCATATTGTGGATACCAAACTTTGGTATATTCAAAGGTTTTACTTCAACCTTAACTTCCTCTTCTACCTTTTCCTCAACCGCATCAGCTTTTCTTGAGATTGCTGCTGAAATCGCATCAATCTGTCTCTGAAGGTCGAGAATTACTGACTTTGGTACCATTTCGACATCCTGTCTTACTGCTGGTTCTGCCACAGTCTTTACCTCCTCTTTAGGTTCTTCTTTTATTTCAGGCTCAGTTTCAGCCTTTGCCGGTTCTGTTTCTCTTAATGGAATAACAGGGATTACTGGTTCTTTTGCTTCTTCTATAACTGGTTCTTCTTTTTCAGTTTCTTCCTTTTCAGGCTCTTTTTCTTCAGCCTTTTCAGGTTCAGTCTCTTCTGCCTTTACCGGCTCGTTTACAACTGTCTCTTCCTTGACAGGTTCAGGAACCTCTTCTTTTACAGGCTCTTCCTTAACCGGTTCAGGTATTTCAGCCTTGTTCTTTTCTTCTGCTTCCTTTGCTTCTTCAAGAGCCTTTCTTATCTTTTCTTTTTCAGCATTCTTCTCTCTGATGCTTCTTATGATGTTTATAACAAGCACAACAAAAAATATAATGAAGAAAAGTGCTCCAACGAACAAAAGACCATTGTTATTGATGAAACCAAGTGGATCATGAATGAATTCTGTCGTATATTTCACAAGACCAGTTGTGAAATCATTCCAGTATTCCTGAAGATCCGTGCTGCAGTTGTCTAAAAAACCCTGAAAATCCATTACTCTACCTACAAAATGATATAACTAGTACATTTTACCATTCTCAATTATATACCAAGTAGTATATAATTGCAAAGAAAATAGAAACTAATATTAAATAAAAAAATAAAAAAAGTGAAAATATTTGTTGACAAAGTAATGTGCAGGTGATAATATAATAGAGCACTGAGAAATGCATCATTAGCTCAGCCGGTAGAGCACCTGACTCTTAATCAGGGTGTCCAGGGTTCGAGTCCCTGATGATGCACCAATATAAAGAACCGAAACTGATGTTTCGGTTTTTTTGTACCCTGAACC
>JAKSSM010000084.1 GCA_024403065.1 Clostridia bacterium
GGAAACTGAATTGGACGAATTAGGAAGAGAAAAGAAAGTTGTTGAAATCAACGGCGTTAAGTACCTCTTCGAATTACCACTTCACGCTGACTTCTCATTCTGCAGAGCATCTGTAGCTGACAAGTTTGGTAACTTCTACTGCAAGAAGGCTACTAAGAACTTCAACTATGTAATGGCTGGAGCTTCAAAGAAGACATATATTGCAGCTGAAAAGTTAGTAGAAATCGCAGAAATCGATCCAGACATCTTCGCTGTATCAGGCGTTCTTGTTAACGGTATCGTAGAAGGAGAAAAGCCATGGCAGATTTAAAGGTAAGAATCGCAAAGAGATGCGCTAAGGAATTCGTTGATGGAGATTTCATCAACCTCGGAATCGGTCTTCCAACTCAGGTTGCAGACTACCTTCCAGAAGGTGTTACAGTAACATGCCACTCAGAAAACGGTTTCGCTGGTATTGACGTTGCTGCTGACGCTTCAAATCTTGACGTTGACATCATCAACTCAGGTGGAACATATGTAACAGTAGTTCCAAGAGTTAAGTTCTTTGATACAGCTGAATCATTCGGTCTTGTTCGTGGTGGACACGTAAAGGCTACAGTTCTCGGAGCTATGGAAGTAGCTGAAAACGGAGACCTTGCTAACTGGATCGTTCCAGGCAAGAAGGTAGCTGGTATGGGTGGTGCTATGGACCTTTGTGCTGGTTGCCCACAGGTAATCGTTACAATGCTCCACACTCAGAAGGGTGCACACAAGATTCTTAAGTCATGTACTCTTCCACTTACTGCTGAAAAGTGCGTAACAAAGATCATTACTGAAATGGCTGTTATGGAAGTAAGAGAAGATGGAATCTGGGTAACAGAATTACACCCAGACTACACTTGGGATGAACTTCAGGCTGCAACTGGCTGCGAACTCAAGAAGGACCCAGCTATGAAGGCTATGGACGAAGAATAAGAATTTGCTTTTCTTTAAGGGATGCTTATGCATCCCTTTTTGATTTGTGGAAAAGCAGCGGATGTGATATAATCAGGGCATGAATATTATAGATATACTTGAAACAAATATTGAAAAAGGGCTCAAAAAGAGCAGGAGAAATACGATTCTTGTTATTGTTCTTGCTGTACTTCTTCTTGTTGGTGCAGTCGCAGGACATATCCTCTTAAACCGCTATCTTGACCGTGAAAAGAAGGTGATTCTTTTTACAGACTATGGTTTCAGACGCGAAGGATACACATATATTACAAAAGCAAGAAATCTTCAGGACTTCCTTGATGAAATCGGTTACAGATTTGAAGTTGGAAAGGATAAAATAGACTGTAACCTTATAGAAAACCTGAAGGATGAAACAAAAGTCGAGGTCCAGAAATATCTTAAGGTAACACTTAAGGATGGAGAAGATGAAAAGACAGTAAATGCCTTTGATCTGGATGTTGAAGGACTTGCATCACTCCTTGGACTTGATGTAAAGGATGGTATTGTAACAGGAGGAAACGGAACAGTATTTCCTGAAGGGGAAAGCAGTATTTCCGATTTTGAAATATCATATGAAAAGGAAGTAAGTGAAGTTCCATATGAACTCGTCTGGGTAGAGGATAAGACTTTCCCTATAGGAGACACATATGTAATCTGTGACGGTGTTACAGGACTTAATGATGATATTTATCTTGTACTTAAAAAAGACGGCGTAGAGACCGGAAGAGTCCTTGTAAAGCGTACCGTAACACGCAAGAAGGTGGATCTTCAGAAGGGCTATGGCATGAAGGTTAACTGGGGACTTCCTGAAGGATTCAAATACAAGGCAGTACTTGATGATGTTACTGCAGTATCATATACATATGCGGGAACTCCTTACGGAGTATATGGTCTCTGGTGTTCCTACGGAACAGCGGCAATTGACCGATCTTTAATCCCTCTTGGTTCTCTTCTGTATATTCCAGGATATGGCTATGCCATTGCAAATGACGTAGGCTCAGCAATCCATGGTCACTCCATTGACCTCTATATGGAACGCTGGATCCAGTGCAGCCACTGGGGAAACAGAAAAACTCAGATATATATCGTTGAATACGGTGATGACACCACAAACTGGTCAAGGTACAAGAGAGATGAAAGTCTCAAATACTATGACGAAAACGGTGTTTTCAGAAGAAAAGAACAGTAAAGTTTTATGTAAACTGTTCGCAGAACGAAGAATAAATTGTCAACAGCTCGAAACCCCTTGTTTTTCAAGGGGTTTCCGTATTTATCCACAGGAAAACACAAAATTGTATACGATTCTATTCACAAAGACCTGTGGATAACTCAGCATATTAAAAACCCTTGCGCTGCAAGGGTTTTCGTGCTTGTCAATAGGTTTTCTGAAAAAGTTATCCACAATTTTTTGATGTCATTTTCTGTGTATTTCTACGCGTACAGAAAACATTTGTTTTTTACTCGTTTTCTTCCTCGAAATCCTCGATAAACTCAGCAAAATCGGGGTATTCGGACTCTACGAAGCTGTAGAGGACGGGTGCGTCGAACTCGTACACTCCAGTTCTTTCAAGATACTCATAGATCCTTGCATTCTTGAGGTCTTCGTTAAGAATTTCCATACCTTCTTCGGTGCTGCTCATAACAAGAACCTCACCGAAACTGGAGATATAGTAGACTCCAAGAACATCATTTGAGATATTGAATACACGCTCTTTTACATGATCATTGGTACGATTGAATATCATATATACTGTACCGTTGTCATGGTCATTTGCCATGGAGTTTTCAAGAAGCGGTGTATCAAAGTTCAGAAGAAGCTCTGGAGGAAGTATGGTCTCGTAGAGAGTGATATGCTCCGGACGCTTTGTAATGAGGTCTGCTTCTATTCCTGATACCTTGAAGAAGTTAATCTTTCTGAAACTTTTAATCTTGAGATTTTCAACAGTTATTTCAGAGAGCAAAAGAAAATACAGACCGCCTGCTTCAAGGAGGGATTCTGTCATATACTTTCTTCTTGTTGTGAAGGTATTGAAATATGATTCCAGATTGTCAACAGTCATGGTCTGGGTTATCTCTTCTGAAATGACATTTCTTAAAAGTGCTGCAGGCTCAATCATGGAAAGCACATTCATTACGATTCCAGGTCCTGAAATGTGGCGGGCAACACGAAGGTCTTTTCCTGCCACACGCATAAGGAAATAGTTTATTACCTGATAGTCACATGTAATATCTTCGCAGATTCTGTCGTAGAGTTTTTCCAGTTCGGGGTCACTCAGTTCTACAGGGTTTTCAAGAAGGAATCCGTATTCTTCTCTTCCTTCCGGCATGATATCGTCATGCTCCTTTGTAAAACGTTCATAGTATGTAACAAGAGCTCTTAGTTCTCTTTCTGTAATTTCTACCTGCTTTCCACCGAGGCATCCCATCATCTTGTCTGAGATTTCCTTTACCTGTTCATTGGCTTCAGCATCATAGAGTGATTCTGCGAGAACACTTTTATATGTATCAAAACCGAATTCTTCACTGTCAAAGTAGAAGAACTGGTGGAGTATCCTTTTATGGTCGTTATCAGGAAGAAACCATACAGCGTGAACTGCAGTGACTCCCATAAGTCTTGTATCTGTTGCGTGGGCACTGATAAATACCTTGATGGACGTTGTACTGTCTTCAAGGAGTCCGCCCTTTATTACTTCAAAACTCATAATTATCCTTCAGTTTATGTTATTCAATATTCGGTTATATACATAATATCATAATATGAGTCGGTTGACAAAGTATTAGGGTGTGGTATAATACTCATTGGAAATTTTAATAAGCATCCTTATCAAGAGTGGTGGAGGGAATAGGCCCTTAGATACCCGGCAACCTGATTGCGAAAGCGAAGAAGGTGCTAAATCCTACAGAGTAAATCTGAAAGATGAGGCAAAAGAAGTACATTTCAGCCTCTCTTATGAGAGGCTTTTCTAATGATAAGGGAAGTTCAATTTTTTAGGAGGAAAGACATGAAGAGATTATTCACATCAGAGTCTGTTACTGAAGGTCATCCAGATAAAATCTGCGACCAGATTTCAGACGCAATCTTAGACGCACTTCTTGCACAGGATCCAAACTCCCGTGTAGCATGCGAAACAACAACTACAACAGGATATGCCATGGTTATGGGTGAAATCACAACAAAGGCATATGTTGATATTCCGGGAACAGTAAGAAATGTTATCCGTGAAATCGGTTATGACAGATCAGAACTTGGTTTCGACGGAAACACCTGTGCTGTACTTACTGCAATTGATGAACAGTCAGCAGACATTGCTCTTGGTACAAATGACGAAGTTGGTGGTGCAGGAGACCAGGGCCTTATGTTCGGTTATGCCTGCAACGAAACTGAAGAGCTTATGCCACTTCCGATTTCTCTTGCTCAGAAGCTCGCAAAGAAGCTTACTGATGTAAGAAAGGAAGGAAAGCTTACATATTTAAGACCAGACGGAAAGACACAGGTAACTGTTGAATACGATGGAAAAGAAGTAAAGCGTGTTGATACAGTTCTTATCTCAACTCAGCACGACCCTGATGTTACTCAGGAACAGATCAAGCGTGATCTCATCGAATACGTAGTAAAGCCTGTAGTTCCAGCAGAGCTTCTTGATGAAGATACAAAGTACTATGTCAACCCAACAGGAAGATTCGTTATCGGTGGACCACACGGAGACTCAGGTCTTACAGGAAGAAAGATCATCGTTGATACATATGGCGGATATGCACACCATGGCGGTGGAGCATTCTCAGGTAAGGACCCTACAAAGGTAGACAGATCAGCCGCATACATGGCACGTTATGCAGCAAAGAATGCAGTAGCAGCAGGTCTTGCAACACACCTTGAAATCGGTCTTGCATATGCTATCGGTATTGCAAAGCCTGTATCAGTTATGGTTGATACTGAAGGTACTGGAGTGCTTCCTGATGACAGAATTGCTGAAATCATCGAATCAGCATTCGATTTCACACCACAGGGAATCATCACAAAGCTTGATTTAAGACGTCCAATCTACCGTCAGACTGCAGCTTATGGTCACTTTGGAAGAACTGATGTTGACCTTCCATGGGAAAAGCTTGACAAGGTTGAAGAACTCAAGGAAAAAGCTGGTTTAAAGTAAAATTTTTTCACATTATTTGAGAGGCAGGATTCACATCCTGCCTCTTTATATGTTATTGCTTTTTTATATAACGGGTGTTAAAATATAATGCTATATTATGTGATATTGTGTCCAAATAAGGATTAGGCGATATGAGTAAGATTATTAAAGTAGAAAACGTAACATTTGAATATCAGAAGTATGATGAAGAGGCTACAGTTAAAGCTCTCGACACCATAAATCTTGAAATAGAAGAAGGGCAGTTTGTCGCACTTATCGGACGTAACGGTTCAGGTAAGTCAACACTTTCAAAGCTCCTGAACGGTCTTCTTGTACCAACAGAAGGTAAGGTATATGTTAACGGATACGACGTATCCAATGAAGAGACACTTCTTAATGTAAGACAGTCATGCGGTATGGTTTTCCAGAATCCTGACAACCAGCTTGTTTCATCCATCGTTGAAGATGACGTAGCATTCGGTCCTGAAAACCTTGGAGTTGATCCAAAAGAAATAAGGGAACGTGTGGATAGCGCATTGAAAGCTGTAAATATGTATGACTACAGACTTAAACCACCTCATCTTTTATCTGGTGGTCAGAAGCAGAGAATTGCTGTTGCAGGTGTTATTGCCATGAAGCCAAAGTGCATCATATTTGATGAACCTACTGCAATGCTTGACCCTAAGGGAAGAAAAGACATTATGAGAATAATCCATGATCTTCACGAGGAAGGAAAGACAATTATTCTTGTTACACACTTTATGGATGAAGCAATTCTTTCAGACCGTGTAGTAATCCTTGACCGTGGAAAGATTCTTCTTGATGGTACACCAAAGGAAGTATTCAGCAATGCCGAGATTATAAAAGAAGCAAGCCTTGAACTCCCAATGGAAATTGAACTTAAGACAAGACTTAAGAAGGAAGGAATAGAACTTCCAGAAGATGTATTTAGAAGTGAGGAGATTATAGACTATTTATGTCAATTAAAGTAGTTAATTTAAATCATATATATGACAAGGGCCTTCCAACAGAGCATGTAGCTTTATCCGATGTTTCCTTTGAAGCAAATGATGGAGAAATCATCGGAATCGTTGGACATACCGGTTCCGGAAAATCCACTCTCCTTGAACACCTCAACGGACTTTTAAAGCCAACTCAGGGAAAGATTTATGTTGATGACGTCGACATCACAGAACCAAAGGTATCAATGGTTCAGATAAGAAGAAAGGTTGGACTTGTATTCCAGTATCCTGAATACCAGCTTTTTGAAGAAACAGTTGTAAAGGATATCTGCTATGGTCCAAAGAACCTTGGTTTATCAGAAGAGGAATGCCTTGAACGTGCAAAGGAAGCATTAAAGCTTGTAGGACTCTCCTATGATGAAATCGGTAACCGTTCTCCATTTGACCTTTCCGGTGGTCAGAAGAGAAGGGTTGCAATTGCAGGAATCCTTGCAATGCGCCCTGAAGTGCTCATACTTGATGAGCCTACAGCAGGTCTTGATCCTAAAGCACATAACGACGTAATTGAACTTGTAAAGGAAGTACACAGAAGAACAGGAAACACAACAATCATCGTATCCCACAACATGCAGGATATTGCACAGCTCTCCGACAGGGTACTTGTTCTTCACAAGGGAAAGGTTGTTGCATTTGATAAACCGGAAGTTGTATTTAGTAATGATGATGCGCTTGAAGCCATTGGTCTTGACATGCCACCGATATCAGAATTCTGCCAGAAGCTGGGAATTCCGGGAATTGTCATGGACATGGATACAGCAGTAGAGAAGATAAAGGAAAGATTCTATGATTAAAGATATTACACTCGGACAATATTACAGTACCGATTCTGCTATTCACAGACTCGATCCAAGAACAAAGATACTTGCTGTAATTCTTTACCTTGTGGAACTTTTCCTCGTAAAGAACTACTATGGATTTATTCTCTGCGGTGCACTTCTTGTGCTCGTAATAGCATTATCAAAGGTACCACTTTCATTTATGTTAAGGGGACTCCGTCCTATCTTCATAATCCTCATGTTCACCTTTGCTCTGAACCTCTTTATGGTTCCGGGAGAAGTAATCTGGTCATGGTGGAAACTGAAGATAACAGACCAGGGACTTAAGACAGCAGTATTCATGGCTATCCGCCTTGTACTCCTCA
>JAKSSM010000085.1 GCA_024403065.1 Clostridia bacterium
TACCTTCGTCAACTACAGTACCCTGACCTTCATAGAGGTGGCATACTACATAGTGACCTGGTTCAATTTCTCTCTGAACTGGAACTTCAGTTTTGCATCTTTCCATACACTTTGCACATCTTGTGTGGAACTTGCATCCAGCTGGTGGATTTGCAGGAGAAGGAATTGATCCTTCAAGAACAATTCTGTTCTGCTCTGCATCTGGGTCTGGAATTGGAATAGCTGAGAAAAGAGCTTCTGTATATGGGTGGAGAGGATTCTTGAAGATGTCCTCTGTCTTACCATATTCAACCAGGTTTCCAAGATACATTACACCAACAGTGTCTGAAATGTGTTCAACAACTGAAAGGTCGTGTGAAATGAAAAGGTATGTAAGGTTGTGTTCCTTCTGAAGGTCCTTAAGAAGGTTTATAATCTGTGCCTGAATTGATACGTCAAGTGCTGATACAGGTTCGTCACATACGATGAATTCAGGGTTTAAAGCCAGTGCTCTTGCAATACAGATTCTCTGTCTCTGTCCACCTGAGAATTCATGTGGATATCTGTCCTTCTGGAATGACTGAAGACCACAGTTTTCCATTACTCTGTCAATATAGTCATCAAGTTCACTGTCTGGAACAATCTTGTGTTCTCTTACAGCTTCACCGATAATTTCAGAAACTGGCATTCTTGGCTGAAGTGATGAGAATGGATCCTGGAAGATGATCTGCATCTTTGTTCTCATATCACGGAGTTCCTTCTTGTCAAGGTCATATACTTCCTGACCATTGAAAAGAACATCTCCATCAGTCTTTTCACCTGAAAGCCTTAAGATAGTACGTCCAGTTGTAGTCTTACCACATCCGGATTCTCCTACAAGACCCATAGTTGTACCACGTTCAAGATTGAATGTAACGCCGTCTACTGCCTTTACGTATCCCTGAACCTTGTTGAACATACCACCCTTGATTGGGAAGTGCTTCTTAAGATTCTTGACTTCGAGGATATAGTCTGGCTTCTTGTTCATTTCTTCCATCCCTATTTTTCCTCCTTTTCGTAATAACGGTAGCATGATACATAGTGTGTATCTGAAATCTTAACCATTTCAGGATAGAGTCCGTCACATGCAGCAACGCACTTTTCACATCTGTCCTTGAAATAGCAGTAGTTTGGCATGTTGATTGGGTTAGGAACCTTGCCAGGAATTGAGTAGAGTTTGTCTACCTTCTTTCCTACTACAGGCTTTGATTCCATAAGACCGATTGTGTATGGATGACGAGGGTCCTTGAAGATTTCTCTTGCTGTACCCTTTTCTACGATACGGCCTGCGTACATAACTACTACATAGTCAGCCATTTCAGCGATAACTCCAAGGTCATGAGTGATAAGCATGATGGAGGAGTTGATCTTGTCCTTTAATCCTCTTAAAAGGTCAAGAATCTGAGCCTGGATAGTTACGTCGAGGGCAGTTGTAGGTTCGTCAGCGATAACAAGTTTAGGGTTACATGCAAGGGCAATTGCAATCATAACTCTCTGTCTCATACCACCGGACAGTTCGTGTGGGAACATCTTGTATACGCCTTCAGCATTGGCAATACCTACCATCTGAAGAAGATTGATTGTTCTCTTCTTTACTTCATCCTTTGGCTGGTCCTTTCCTTCATGAAGGAAGATAACCTCTTCAATCTGTTCGCCGATTTTGAATACAGGGTTTAATGAAGTCATTGGCTCCTGGAAAATCATTGAAATCATGTTTCCACGGATGTTTTCCATTCCTTCAGTTGGAATCTGTGCGAGGTCATATGCCTTGCCGTTTCCAAGGTTGAATCTGATTTCTCCTTCAACAACCTGTCCCTGTGGTCTCTGAAGAAGCTGCATGATGGAAAGAGATGTAACTGACTTTCCGCATCCGGATTCTCCTACAACACCTACAGTCTTACCTACAGGTACGTCGAAGGATACACCGTCAACTGACTTTACAGTTCCGATATCACTGAAGAAGTATGTATGAAGGTTATCGATTTCGATAACGTTGTTTTCATCATGCATCTTTACTGTGTACTCTTCTTCAGGTACGTTCTTTCTCTTGTGCTTCTTTTCGTATTCGTTTGTAATCTTAATATTTTCTTTTGCGATACGACGGGATTCTTTCGCAGATAAATAACCGTCATTATTTTTCTTTGCCATGATTCCCCTCCTATCTCTTCATTCTTGGGTCAAATGCGTCTCTTAAACCGTCACCTACAAGGTTGAATGCAAGTACAGTTAAAAGAAGCAGGACTCCTGCTGGAATCCAGATGAACCAGTAGTTTGTAAGTACGAATGTATTGTTTACATCGTTGATGATATTTCCCCAGGATGCGAATGGGAACTTAACTCCGAGTCCAAGGAAGGAAAGTGTAGCTTCTGTAAGGATTACACCACCTAAACTCATTGTACAGTTAACGATAAGCTGAGGAATTACGTTTGGAATAAGGTGCTTGAAGATTCTTGATGAAGTCTTTAAGCCTGTAGCTTCTGCTGCAGTCATGTATTCCTGTTCACGGAGTGAAAGGATCTGTCCACGAACAAGTCTTGCAATACCTGCCCATCCAAGGAAACCTAAGATAAGCATAAGGTAAATCATACGGATTGTTGGGTCTACTGCCTGAGCATCCATTGCAGCACCGATGATGATAATGATAGGCATACTTGGGATACAGTAGAATACGTCTACAAGTCTCATGATGAGGTTGTCTACCCATCCACCGAAGAATCCTGCAATACCACCCATGATTACACCGAGTACTGTTTCAATGATAACTACAATGAAACCGATAAGAAGAGATACTCTTCCGCCGTACATAAGACGTGTAAGCATGTCCATACCATATCTGTCTGTACCAAGGATATGTCCCTTTCCTGGCCATGAATATGTATCATACTTGTGAACTGACTTTTCCTGCTTAACAATATAGTAGTCTCTTACAGGGTCATATTCGATGAAGTACTGAACCTTTTCGCCTTCTTCAAGCTTTTCATCCTTTGGAGTGTAATCTACTACTCCGCCACCCTTCTCTACTGTTTCAATCATTTCTTCCTTGAGTTCACGGGAGATTGCAAAGTCAGCCATTACAGCATTTACAATATATCTTGAAACATAGCCTACAACATTTCCTTCAAGGATGATATCTCCTTCTTCATCGAGAATGTAGTCTTTTCCATCAAATGTGAAACCGGAAGCTGCTTCAGCCTTTGCCTTTAATGCTTCATACTTGAATTCAAAACTGAATGAGTCATCTCCCTTTGCAGTTGAAATGATGTCCTTGTATCTGTATGCAACAAGTTCTCCTGCTCTTTCGATATAGTAGAAGTCATCACTGACCTTTACGATATCGAATACAGTCTTGTCTACTTCTGCCTTGTTTTCGCCCATAGCTGTAGCGATAGCTACATTTGCCTGTGCAAGTGGTGGGAACTTTGTTACATCCTTTATTTCATAACGGAAGTCTTTGCTTACAGAAACGCCTGCCACTTCCTTCTGCATGATGTCATCTCTGTAGAAGAACTGGTCCTGGCTGTATGGTGAAAGTATTCCACCGATGAATGAGAATGCAAACATGAAAATGAGGATAACGAGTCCTACTACTGCTACCTTGTTTCTGAAGAATCTCTTTCTAACGAGTGCACCTGGTGTAAGTACCTTTACACGACGGTCATCGTTTAAGTCATATTTTTCCTGTCCCTTGTTGATTTCCTTAGTTGCATCTTCTAAAGAAGGATTATTCTTTAATTCGTTATTATCCATAATAAAGTCCTCCTTCCTTTAGGCAAGTCTTACTCTTGGGTCAACTACGGCATAGAGTACGTCGGAGATGAGGTTTCCAAGGAGAGTAAGAACTGACATGAATACAAGATAGAACATGGAGAAAGGAATATCTCCTGCTACCATTGCATAATATGATGCATAACCGATACCTGGAATAGCAAAGAGTGTCTCAGTGATAAGAGCACCTGAGAAAAGTCCAGGAAGTGATCCACCGATAATAGTTACAAGTGGAATAAGTGTATTTCTGAATGCGTGCTTGTAAATAACCTTGCTTTCAGGAAGTCCCTTTGCGCGGGCAGTTCTTACATAGTCGGCATTCAGTACTTCAAGCATATTTGTTCTTGTATAACGCATAAGTCCTCCGATTGAGAGTACAACAAGTACTACAATTGGAAGGAAAAGATGGTTAGCCTTATCCATGAACTGTCCAAATGGTGAAAGCTTGTAGTAGTCTCTTCCGATAAGACCATAGAGGTCAAACCAGCCAAGCTTGATACTGAAGACAAGCTTCAGCAGTGAAGCGAAGAAGAAGGTTGGAAGAGAGATACCTGCAAGAGCGACTATGGAAATAGCATAGTCTGTCTTTGAATACTGCTTTCTTGCAGCAAGTACACCAAGAGGCACTGCAATTATAATTTCGAAGAAGAATGAGATTAATCCCATTACAAATGAAAGCCATACAACGCTGTTGAACTTCTCCAGTACTGGAACTGTATAGTACCAGCTGTCGCCAAAGTTACCGCGGATAGCTTCCTTACACCATCCCCAATATCCTGCAACAAGACCTTTATCCATGTGATACATTGCAGTAAGCTGTTCCATCCATTCTTCGTAGGACTTTGAGCCTGGCTGCTGTGACTTTGCTCTTGCAATGCCTTCAATGTAGCTTGTAGGTAAGCATCTCATTAAAACATATGAGAGGAAAGCAACAATAATCAGAATCACGATGGATATAAGTATTCTTTTGATAACGTATTTACGCACTTAAATATCCTCCATTCTATTGTTGATCTAGAATCTTGTTTCCTTTATATAAAACAAAATCTGCACATCAAGGGAAAGCCGATAAATACTAATAAATTAGTAAAGTAACCCATTTTAGGGCTCCCCCTGGATGTGTAGTATCATATATAACTGCCGGGGCCTAAGCCCCAGCAGCATATTATTTACTTTTTCAAAAAAAACTACTTTAATTCAGTCTTTTCGATTTCAGCCATCCAGCCATAGAATGTTGTGATGTCTGGAGTAACTGTTTCCATCTTAACAACCTGTGGGTTAAAGATAATGCAGTTCTGTCTCTGATATACAGGAACTTCTACAGCCCAGTCGATAACGATATCAAGAGCTGACTTGTAGATAGCCTTTCTAACAGCTGTGTCTGATGTCTTTCTACCAGCAAGGATAAGCTTGTTTAAGTCCTTATCGTCGATAGCATATTCATAGTTTGAACCACCAGGAAGGTTAGTTTCGTCACCTGAGAAGTAAATCTGATACATATCAGGGTCTACAGTTGCACCCCAAGCAGCAGCCCAGATCTGAACCTGCTGAGCATCAAGGGCATCCCAGAGTTCTGATGAGTTTGTAAGGTCCTTAACGATGAAATCGATACCGATTGAATCAAGAGCCTTGTCAGCTTCTGAGAAGATCATGAATGATGGGTGGTCACCAGTACCATCTGCAGGAATCCATGCAGTGTAAGTAAGAGTGCCTCCTTCTGGAGCAGCAACTACCTTACCGTTTTCTACCTTGAAACCAGCAGCTTCGAAGTATCCTAATGCAGCCTTAAGAGCAGCATCATACTTCTGTTCAGCAGTCATGTCTGAAGTGTAGATTGGGTTACCGTTTACATCCTTTGAGAATGCAACTTCATAACCAGGGTCAGCAGCCTGTGGAGCAGCCCATGAAGTGTTTGAAATTGGGTAGTTGATTACTGCAGCTCTTTCGCCATAGTATGAGTCAATAGCAAGGTCTCTATATACTGAGAATACTGTAGCGAATGCCTTTCTAAGGTTCTTTGATGCAGCGGAATCCTTAACACCACCGATGTTCATCTGAGTAGCGTTCATACCGATGTAACCATATCCAAGGTTGTCTACGAGTGATGTAACAACCTTATCTCCCTGTAATTCTCCGTTGGAGTTAGCAGCCTTGATTGTCTTTACAGCTTCATCTGAAATTGATGGATCTGTAACGTCAACTGTTCCAGTGATAAGACCGTTAAGCTTTTCAGCGTCTGATGATTCAAGGAACTGAATGTTCTTGATCTTTGGAGCGCCAAGGAAGTACTTGTCGTTAGCTTCGAATCTAACAAGACCGTTTTCGAATGAAACGAACTTGTAAGCACCAGCTCCCATAGGAACTGTAGTCTTAGCCTTCATAAGTGACATGTCGCCCTTTACGAATCCGAACTTGTTGTTGTCGTAATCATAGAGATCCTTTGATCCATAGTAGTGGAGTGGAGTGATGATTACAGGAAGCTGAGTGTACCATACAGCTGATACTTCCTTTAATGTTACTCTTACACTGTATTCACCAGTCTTTTCGATACCAGCAATCTTTGGAGCGGATTCAGCATAAGCCTTACCAGCCTTCCATTCTTCGTCTAAGAATGAGTAGATTTCGTTTGAAGCCTTTTCTGTAGCTGATGCAGTAGCAACGTCTCCATCATATGCAACCATGATTGCATCCCAGAAGTCCTTAGCTGTACCGCCTGCAGGAATTTCGAATCCCCAGAGACCAGCAGCGCCCTGAGCATCGGATACACCATAAGCTGCGCCGTAGTTTGTGATTACGTAGTCAATGATTGACTGAGCAAACTTTTCACCAGCAGCAGGAATTGCTTCATTCCAGTACTTGTTCTGTTCAGCTTCTGTCCAGAGTGAGAAGTCTGTGTTGTCCTTACCCTTAGCCATAAGAAGGTTATAGAAAAGGTCCATACCTGATCTGTATTCTTCCATACCTACGATAGGGAGAGTGAAGAATGTTGCAGCACCATCAAATGCAGGGTCTGCAAATACATACATTGAGAAGATAACGTCGTCAGCAGTTAACTTTTCTCCATCTGAGAATACTAAGTCTTCTCTTAACTTGAAGTCATAAGTTACTGTTCCGTCAGCGTTTTCTGTTACTGTACAATCAGCTGGACCATAGTATGTATAGTCTGTGCCGTTGTATGATCTTGTTTCACCTTCGATACCCTTAAGAACTACCTGACCCTGTCTGTCAGCGTTAAGTAATGAGATCTGAGTCATTGCCATAACGTCCTGGTCGTAAGCAGTTTCTGAGAAGAAAGGTGAGAACTTGCTGTTGAAGTAGGAATAACCAACAACTAATGTGTCGTTAGCAGCTTCCTTCTTTCCGCATCCAGCAAGTACTGTAGTTAAGCACATAACAACGATGAGTGCAACTACAAGAATTTTCTTTGCTTTCATTTTTTTGCCTCC
>JAKSSM010000086.1 GCA_024403065.1 Clostridia bacterium
AAGTCCTTGGCTTTTTCCCAGAGAAGCTGAACTGTATTCTTGGCGCTTGGCATACGATAGTTTGGAAGTTCCATAACAAATGGCACGGCCTCACCTTTAAAAACTGTATTCTTGTACAGAAGCGCAATAAGTATTCCCATAACAATTCCAAGTACATAAAGGCCCGTCATAATAAGTCCACCCTTTCCAGGGAAAAATGCACTTACAAAGAATGCATAAATAGGAAGTTTGGCTGTACAGCTCATAAATGGTGTAAGGAGTATTGTCATTTTACGGTCTCTACTGGATGGAAGTGTTCTGGTTGACATAACAGCAGGTACTGTACACCCGAATCCGATAAGCATTGGGACTATACTTCTTCCCGAAAGTCCAAGTTTTCTTAAGAGTTTATCCATAAAGAATGCAACTCTTGCAATATATCCACTGTCTTCCATAAGCGAAAGAAAGAAAAACAGAGTTACAACTATTGGAAGAAAACTTAATACACTTCCAACTCCATCAAATATACCGTTTATAACAAGACTGTGTATTGCTGGATTTACATTAACAGATGTCATCCACTGATCACATGCATCTCCAAGAAGAGAAATGCCAGCTGCAAGAATATCCTGAAGAAATGCTCCAATGACATTGAATGTAAGTACGAATACAACAGCCATTATAAGAATAAAGCATGGAATTGCTGTCCATTTCCCTGTAAGAACTTTATCTATTTTTTCTGATCTTAAACGTTCTTTACTTTCATGCTGCTTGACAACAGTGCTTTCACAGACACGTTCAATAAAATCGAACCTCATATCTGCAATTGCTGCACTTCTGTCCATTCCACCTTCAGTTTCCATCTGAAGAATAACATGTTCCAGCATGTCCTTTTCATTGTCATCAAGTTTTAATGCTTCAATAACAATTGGATCCCCTTCAATTGTCTTTGTAGCTGCAAATCTTAATGGAAGTCCTGCGCTTTCTGCATGATCTTCGATTATATGTTCAACAGCATGTATTGCTCTATGGATTGCTCCACCATGGTCATCCTTACTGCAGAAATCCTGTTCAACTGGAGCTTCCTGATACGAAGCAATATGGAGAGCATGATTAACAAGTTCTTCTACACCCATGTTTTTTGATGCAGCAATAGGAACTACAGGGATGCCAAGCATCTGCTCCATGCCATTAATATCGATGGAACCACCATTTCCATATACTTCATCCATCATATTCAATGCAAGAACCATTGGAATCCCCATTTCAAGGAGCTGCATTGTAAGATAAAGGTTTCTTTCAATATTTGTAGCATCTACAATGTTGATAATAGCTTTAGGTCTGTCATTAAGAACAAAGTTTCTTGAAACAATTTCTTCACTGCTGTATGGAGACATGGAATAGATTCCTGGAAGGTCTGTTACAAGAGTATCAGGTCTTCCTTTTATTGGACCATCTTTTCTGTCAACTGTAACACCAGGGAAATTACCTACATGCTGATTTGAACCAGTAAGTCTGTTGAAAAGAGTTGTTTTACCACAGTTCTGATTTCCAACTAATGCAAATGAAAGAAGTGTTCCCTCTGGAAGAGGATCGCTCACTCCATCAAGATGATACTTTCCAGTTTCTCCAAGTCCTGGATGATCATTTTTAGAAATTGTTTTAATTCTTTTATGTTCGTTTTTTCTTCTGTCAATCTTTTCTACTTCAATCTGTTCAGCTTCTGAAAGACGAAGTGTAAGTTCATATCCGTGAACCTGAAGTTCCATTGGGTCTCCAAGTGGTGCAAATTTTACAACAGTAACCTCCGCACCAGGAATTACACCCATATCAAGAAAGTGCTGCCTTAATGCCCCTTTTCCACCAACTTTCTTGATTTCGGCTGATTCACCGGTTTTCAGCTCTTTTAAATTCATATTATAATCTACCCTCTTTATATATTTTAATAAGTGAATTGCATTATTATCAGTTAGCATATGCTAACTGCATTTCAGTATATAATTTCTACTGATAAATGTCAATATTAAAGATTGCCATATGGGCAATCTTTCATTAATAGTATTACAGTTTTTCAGCATATCTTAGAGTCTGTTTAAGCGCTTCATCTTTACTTATACCAGCAAGTCTAAGCTTATGTGCATATGATAAAATCTCACTGAAGTTATCTGATGGAATTAAACCAGAATCAATAAGATCTTTCCCTGTAACATAAGGTCTTTGCATTATTTCATCAAAAATTTCCAGTCTGTCATAAAGATATTTCTCAGCATATTTATCTTCTGCGCTTCCTGTTTTTGTCTTGTCACACAATGCGAAATACACAAGATCCCTGGGAGAGACTACCTCGTCAAACATTCTATTTGAGCTTTTAACAGAGGAATTACTGTAGGCAAGCATATTTGGTCTCATATGGTTACTTACCATGTTTAAAACGTAGGATTTTACAGCCTTCTCTCCAGTTATCCTTGAAAGAAACTCTGATACAATAGGAATACCCTTTTCTTCATGAGCATATGAATGAATTCTGCCATTTACTGTTTCAGTAGTAACTGCTTTACCGAAATCATGAGTTAGTGCAAGGAGCATGAATGAATAAGGGTTTTCACTTTTAGCCCTGAAAGCTGCAGCTCTGTCCAATACCTGCATGGTATGTATATATGCATCGCCTTCTGGATGAAATACAGCATCCTGTTCAAGCCCTATAAGTGGGATCAGTTCCTTAAACCATACATCTAATTGATTCATTTTTCTCAGATACTCAAAAAACACAGAAGGTCTTTCACTTTTAAGTAATACCTTCTTCAGTTCTCCCTCTATTCTTTCTCTTGAGAGTGTTGAAATATCTATGGTTTTACAAAGTTCAACAGTTGAATCAGAGATAGTGAATCCAAATCTTGCAGCAAACTGACAGGCTCTTAAGACACGTAAAGGATCTTCCGTAAATGTGATTTCATCAATATGACGTATTACTCTGTTTTTTATATCATTCAACCCGCCAAAGTGATCAGTTATTTCTCCAGTTAGAACATCTTCCATAAGAGCATTCATTGTAAAGTCTCTTCTTAATGCCGCCCTATATGTTCCAATGAATGGGTCAACGGACACTTCAAAATCTCTGTGACCTCTTCCTGTTGCATGTTCCACTCTGGGAAGTGCAATATCAATATCATATCCAGCAAGTGAAAACACACCAAAGCTGTCTCCAAAAGTAAGAGGTGTTCCAAGTGATTCAAGTATTTCTCTTAGTTCCGCTACTGATATACCATGAACCTCAATATCTACATCTTTAGATTCTATTCCCTGTATTCTGTCTCTTACAAAACCACCGACATAATATACATTGCCACCAGCTTCTTTTACTTTATATGCAATTTTCTTAGCTATATCGCTACTCGAATTCATAACCTGCACTTAAAAGAACTCTCTTTGCCTTTTCAAAGTTTTCTTTCTTTACCAGAACATAATCGGTATTAAAAGTGGAAACTGCAAAAATGCTGATTTCGTTATCTGCAAGAAAAACACTTATTTTAGATAATATACCAATTAGTGAGAAATCCAGCATACCCTGAATTCTGAAAGCCTTCCATCCGTCATCTCTAGCAGTTGCCTCTTCTGGAACCTTATCCGTTGGACAGACAAGAGAAATTTCTTCGTCAGTTTTACCAGCAAAGAAAAACTCCATATCAGTATCTATGTCATCCGTACTGTTTACTTTTGCAACTGAAAGATCATACTTAATTTCTTTTAGTTTCATATATATTAAATAGTTGAATTATGAAAACACAATTCAACTTTATCTCCTTTTCTATTTTGTATATAAGCTGTATTCGCCACACTGTTCACGTGTAGCATATTCCTTCTTTGTCATAGCAGGATTGCTGTTCATTGCAGATTCAATGAGTCTCTTTGTGAGGTCAGGAACATCATCCCTACCCTGTACTTCATTTACATCAAGCCAGATAACTTCACTGTTTTCATCATTGTCTGATTTTGCAGTTCCAGAAACATATTCAAGTGAAAAAGCAACATACCAGTCCCTCATATTGAATCTGATACCAATAACATCCTTTGCTTTTACAACAATACCTGTTTCTTCAAGATATTCACGTGCTACAGCATCCTGAGGAGTTTCATCATTATTTATATATCCGCCAGGAACAATAAGTCTGTTTTTTCCAGGGCCATATGTATGTCTTCCAAGAAGTACCTTTCCATCAACAATAAGGACTCCTGTTACTGACTTCTGATAGTTTGTATTTTCGCCGTTCATAATCGATTCTCCTTTATATTATCGTTCACAGAAAAGTTCTATTTCTTCACCCATTGGTCCCCTTAAAAATGCAATTCTTGCAGGAAGTTCAGGGTTTGATGCTATTACTATGTCCTTAGGCTCTATAATAACCTCATGACCATTTTTTCTTGCTCTTTCAACAATTTCATCAACATTATCAGTTGCAAAGGCAAAATGTCTTATAACACCAAGCCCAAGATGTGAATCTCCATTATTAAAGATTTCCATAAGTCCATTTCCTGTGTCAAGCATTGCCCCTGTTGCCCATTCTCTTTTTACTGGCAACTGAAGAATGTTAATATAGAATGCAAGTTCTTCTTTATATTCTTCCATATTTGTGCATTTGATTGCAACATGATGTATTCCTTTAATCATTTGTTTCTCCTTATTGCTTTTTTCTAAGCCATCTGAAATATAAATAAGTTATTTCTATTACAAAGCATACCATCCAGCCAACCGGATAGCTGAATCCTACCAGTTTTGCCGTATTTGATATGTAGTGTGTAACTACATAAAGATAAATCTGACGTACTCCAACGAAGCTTGAAAGAAGAATAATCATAGGACCAGTAGAGTCTCCTCTTCCTCTTAAAGCGCCTGCCAGTGTGTGGTTTACACAGTTGAAAAGCAGGAACATAACGTCGGTACGAATGAACATTACACCGAATTCAATTACATCTGTATCCTGAATGAAAAGTCTCGTCGCTGGCTCAGCAAATATAAACAGAAATGTGGTAATTACTGCTGTAACACTTTCAACAATAAGAAGTGCCTGAACAGTACCACGGTTTACCCTGTCAATCTTTTTTGCACCTACGTTCTGACCAACAAAGGTTGTAGCTGCAGATGAAATACTCTGAATTGGAAGGAATACCAGGGAATCAAGTTTATTGTAGCAGCTCCATCCAGCCATACATGCAGAACCGAAGTGGTTGATGTATCCCTGAACAAAGATATTTGAAAATGATGTAACAACTGACTGTATTCCACTTGGAAGTCCAATTTTAAAGATATCAAATAGAATCTTCCATTCACATTTAAGTTCTCTGAATGAGAAGTGATATATGTCTTTTGTTCTTACAAGAAGCATTATGATAAGAGATGCTGAAATGAACTGCGCAATAATTGTTGCAAGAGCAACACCAGCAACCTTAAGATCAAATGCAATTACAAAAAGGAGGTCAAGAACAACATTTACAATACTTGTAAAAATGAGGAAAAAGAGTGGCCTTTTTGTATCCCCAACAGCACGAAGTATTCCACTACCCATATTGTATATCATCAGACCTGATATACCAGCAAAATATACTCTTAAATATACCGTTGCTGTATCCATAACATCTAATGGAGTTTTCATAAAGATGAGCATCTGTGGAACAAGAATAATTCCAACTACAGTAGCAAACAGTCCGAAAACAAATGTGAAGAACATTGTTGTTTCTATTGCACGATGAAGACCGTCTATATCCTTTGCTCCAAAATATCTGCTGATTACAACACCAGCTCCAACAGAAAATCCGTTGAAAAAGAATATGAACATATTAACAATCATTGTAGTTGCACCAACTGCTGCAAGTGCTTCTTTTCCAACAAAGTTACCTACCACAATTGAGTCAACCAGATTGTAAAGCATCTGGAAAAGGTTCCCTATAAGCAGTGGAATAGCGAACTGCAGTAAAAGAATCGGAATGTTGCCTGATGTCATATCTTTAGCTGTTGTCTTAGCCATTGATGTCTCCCCTAAAAATTATTTATGCATTTACATATAATACACCTGCCCGATATTTACTGCAAGAAAAATGGTGTCCTAAACAGGACACCATTTCTGTATAACTACTGTTTTTTTCTTAACCATCTGAAGTATAGATATGTTACTTCAACAACGAAGCATACTGTCCAGCCTACTGGATAGCTGAATCCAACAAGCTGAGGTTCGTTAACGAAATATGTTGTAAGAACATAGAGATAAAGCTGACGAACACCAACGAATGTTGAAAGCATGATAATCATTGGTGCAGTCGAATCTCCTCTTCCTCTTAAAGCACCTGCCAGTGGATGGTTTACACTGTTAAGAATAAGGAAGAATATATTTGTGCTGATTAAAAGAGCACTGAATTCAATTACATCAGTATCTTTAATGAACAGTCTTGTTGCAGGTTCTGCAAAAATATAGAGAATCGTTGCAATGAAAGCAGTAATGCTCATAGTTATCAGTAATGTTTCTATGGTTCCGCGATTAACTCTGTCAATCTTCTTAGCTCCCACATTCTGTCCTACAAAGGTAGCTGCTGCATGAGACATACTCTGCATTGGAAGCATAATGAATGTGTGAAGTTTGTTGTAGCAGCTCCATCCTGCAATGGCAGCCGACCCGAAGAAATTGATGTATGCCTGAACGAATACATTGGAAAATGCAGTAAGTACTGACTGGATTCCACTTGGAAGTCCAATAAGAAAAACATCCTTTAATATACTCCATTCACATCTTAAATCTTTAAATGAGAAATAGTAGATGTCATTTGCCTTGATTAATAGTCTTAAGACAAGTACTGCTGAAATGAACTGTGCAATAATTGTCGCAATAGCAACACCTGCTACACCAAGATCAAGTACTATTAGAAAAAGCAGGACAAGAACTGCAGTAACCACACAAGTAAGAAAGTACAGTGGTCTCTTAGTGTCTCCTACAGCACGAAGTACACCACTACCCATGTTATATACCATAAGACCTGACATTCCTGAAAAGTAGATTCTTAAATATATTATTGCCTGCTCCATTACATCTTCTGGCGTTTTCATGAATTTAAGCATCTGAGGTACAAGAATAAATCCTACAACAGAAGCAAATATTCCAAAAAAGAATGTAAAGAACATGGTTGTTTCAACAGC
>JAKSSM010000087.1 GCA_024403065.1 Clostridia bacterium
AACATTCACTATCAACAGCTATACTCTTACAGTTAAGTATGAATATGAAGACGGCACAAAGGCAGCTGATACTCATACAGAAACAGTAGTATACAACTCAGGCTATGAAGTAACATCTCCTGCAGTAACTGGACATGATCCAGATAGAGCAGTAGTTACTGGCACAATGCCAGCAGAAGACCATGAAGAAAAGGTAGTATATACTGCAAACAAGTATCACTACACAGTAAATTACCTTATCAATGGTACAGAAGTTACTGTAAAGGCTCCAACAACTGATGAAGCAACATTTGGAGAAACTGTTGCTGCAGCAAACTTCAACGATGAAGTAGCTGGATATCAGTTAAAGGACAACTCAGGAAACATCGTAATTGGTGTTGATGAAACAGCAAACGTAATCAATGTTTACTACTATAAGGAAGTTAAGCTCACTGCAAACAGCGAAGAAGGAATCCTCTTTGATGGTGAAAACCACAAGGTAGAAGGTTTCACAGTAACTGGAACAGTTCAGGGTGTAACTGAAGACTTCACAAATGTAACAGTTTCAAGAACTGAAATGAATGCAGACACATATGATGTAGACTTTGCAGCTTCAACAGTTGGAACAGTTGACAAGAACGCTCACTATGTAGTAGCAGAAACAGAAAAGGGTACTCTTGAAATTACAGCTAGACCTGTATACGTACAGGCTGGTTCAAAGACTTGGGAATTCACTGGATCTGTATTCTCAGACGATTCATGGACAGTAGAACCTAAGGATGAAGAATCCGGTCTCTGCAACGATGATGAAATCGCAGAAGTAACAGTAACAGGCGAAATCAAGCTTCCTGGAAAGGTTAACAATGTTCCTTCCGGTGCAGTATTCAAGGCAGGAACAGTTGCATCAAACTACGATGTACAGTACAAGAATGGTGTTCTTGAAGTAACAGACAGAAACGTTCTCTTCTCAATCAAGGTTGTTCCAAACGGTGGTACATTCAAGTATGACGGAACAGAACATACAGTAGAAGGATTTGAAATCGTTGTATCAGAAGATGAACCAGAACCATCACTCTTCAGTCTCTTCTCACTTCCAGAAGGAGACTCCTTCAAGGTTGGTGCAAACACATTCATCCTTTCAGGAGTTGAAGCAAAGGGAGCAAGAACTGATGCAGGTGAAGATGACGTATTTGCAACAGGAACTCCAGTAATCGTTGACCTTGAAGGTGACGATGTAACAAAGCAGTTCTCAGTAGACCTTACAGAAGCTGGAAAGCTTGTTGTAAACAAGAGAAATGTAACATTATCAACAGGAAGCGCAACAAAGGAATATGACGGAACTGAACTTACAAGCAAGGGCGTTTACGTAACAGGCGAAGGTTTCGTATCCGGTGAAGGTGCAACATATGTAGTAACAGGAACTCAGACTGAAGTTGGTTCAAGTGCTAATGAATTCACTTACAGATTAAGTGCTAATACTAATGCATCAAACTACAACATCACTACTAAGTTCGGTACACTTACAGTAACAGCCAAGGAACCTCCAAAGGATCCTGACGATCCACCAATCATCATCATTCCAGTTGATCCAGATGATCCAACACCACTTCATCCAGATGACAAGGGTGGTCATGTGGACTGCGCAATGCACTTCATCCTTGCAGTAATTGCAATGATTATCGAATCAGTATATACTAGCAAGAAGAAGAAGTATCAGAAGAAGATCTATGAATTAAAGAAAGAGCTTGGCGACACAAGCATGGATAAGTAAGGAGGTAACAATATGGCATTATGGAATTTTGCACATAGCTTAGGTATGCACACATACACACTTCTTTCCTTAGGCGTTGTAATTGTGATGGCAGTTATCGGCCTTGTTCATGGATTGAAGCAGAAGAACCGCGAAGACGAATACGAATACAAGTTAAAGAAACTTGATGAGAAAAAACAGGCAGACAAGTAAGGAGGTAACAAAATGAAATATCTTATTCAGCATACAGTTTTAGGATTCTGTTGGTGGGATCTCCTTGCACTTGTTGCAGTAATTGGTGTAATCATTTACTCCTGGAGAAAGCTCAAGAAAGTAAAGGACCTTAAAGAGGAACTTGAAGACAGACTTGCAGAACGTGATTCCGCTAAGACTTTAGACGGTAAAGACAAATAACTATTGAAGGATGTAACTAAAATGTTACATCCTTCTTTTTTTATATATCCATTAATTACTGGATAAATAAAAGCGATTATATGAGTTTGCATTGCTGGTGCAATGGAAAGCGAGATAGTAATGTTTAACGGTGGCTGTTTGGAAATTGAAGTAAACTTGTGGCCTTATCTAGAACAAATATCTAACCTAATTGATAGAGATAAGGTGTAACATCTGGTCGAACTTTTTACATTTTTATGGAATATGAACTATCAAGGAACGTGGCTGTTGCAAAAAAAGCAATAACCACACAATATGATGCTGTTACTGGAAAAAGCAGAATCATTTTGTTGGTCAATATAAAATGGATGTTACTATTCCTGTTGGATGTAGAGACGAGACAAAAATAGACTAAAAATCAGAAAAGGAGCCGTGGATATGAGTGTTAAATTTAATGATTTTCTTGTAGAACAGTTAAAGGATGAAGAGATTAGAGCAGAATACGAAAGACTTCAGCCGGAATTCGCAGTTGTACAGGCCTTTATTGATGCACGCATTTCTTCTGAAAAGATGCAAAAAGAATTCTCAGAGAAAACAGGTATTGCTCAATTCGATACTAGTGGGCTATAAATGGAGAATGGCAATCCTTCGTTTTCTACATATTTTATATATCATCACACAATTTTCTTAATAAAAGAAGACTCTTTGTGGTATAATAATTCATTATGAATAACGAAATTGTAATTAAAGGCGCAAATGAAAACAACTTAAAAAGTCTTGATGTAAGAATTCCAAGAGATAAACTTGTAGTACTTACCGGTCTTTCAGGTTCCGGTAAATCATCTCTTGCATTTGATACAATCTATGCTGAAGGACAGAGAAGATATATGGAAAGTCTTTCATCATACGCAAGACAGTTCCTGGGACAGATGGAGAAGCCAAATGTGGAATACATTGAAGGACTTTCTCCTGCTATTTCTATTGACCAGAAAACAACAAACAGAAATCCAAGATCAACTGTGGGTACTGTAACTGAAATACATGACTACCTCAGACTTCTCTATGCAAGAATAGGTAAGCCACACTGTCCAAAGTGCGGTCTTCCAATCTCATCCCAGTCCATTGACCAGATGGTTGACTTTATCATGGGAATTGGAGATGGTGCAAAGATTCAGATTCTTGCACCACTTGCAAGAGCAAAGAAGGGTACACACGAAAAACTCATTGAAAGAGTACGTAAGGAAGGTTTTACAAGAGTAAGAGTTGATGGCGAAATTAAAGTCGTTGGCGAAGATGAAATAAAGCTGGAAAAGACATACAAGCACAGTATTGAGATTGTAATCGACAGAATTGTGGTAAAGCCTGGTGCTGAATCAAGGATTTCTGAAGCATGTGAACTTGCAGTATCTGAATCTGAAGGTGGACTCTGTCAGGTTATTGGTGAGTTCATGGATCAGAAGATTGATAAACTCTTTTCAACCAAGCTTGCCTGTCCAGAACATGGTGCATCCTTAGAGGAACTTGAACCAAGAATGTTCTCATTCAATGCTCCATTTGGGGCATGTCCAGACTGCTCCGGTATCGGTTTTACTCAGAAGCTTGAACCATCCAGACTTCTTGATATGAATGAAAGCATTGATAATGATGTGCTTAAACCAATATATGGAACCATGGAATTTGCAGCATGGTACAGAGCAATCGTAAGAGGACTTGCTGACTATCATAAGGTAGATACATCCATTCCTCTTAAGGACATGCCGGAAAAATTCAGAAATGAACTTTTCTGGGGTACAGGTGACCGTGACCTCTACTGGGAGTACAAGACAAAGACAAAAGGTGAAATCCACAGGCAGAGCAAACCTTTTGAGGGACTCCTTACAAATCTTGAAAGACGTGTAAGAGAAACAAACTCAGACTATTTCAGAAACAAGATGGAACCTTATCTTGTAACATGTGAGTGCCCTGTATGTAAGGGTAAGCGTTTCAAGCCTGAAATTCTTGCTGTTACAGTTGGTGACAAGAACATATCAGACCTCTCAGACCTTTCAATTATTGAAGCACTGAGATTCTTTGAGACTCTTGCCCTTACAGAAAAAGAAAAGATTATTGGGGCACAGATTATAAAAGAAATAAAGGCAAGACTTAACTTCCTTAAGGATGTTGGTCTTGAATATCTTACACTTTCCCGTGCAGCAGGAACCTTATCCGGTGGTGAATCACAGAGAATAAGACTTGCTACACAGATAGGCTCATCCCTTGTTGGAGTACTGTACATCCTTGATGAACCATCCATCGGGCTTCATCAGAAGGATAATGATATGCTCTTAAAGACTCTTAGAAATCTTACAGATATGGGTAATACCCTTATCGTTGTAGAGCATGATGAAGATACCATGTATGCAGCTGACCACATAGTAGACATTGGTCCAGGTGCAGGAATCAATGGTGGAAAACTGGTATGTCAGGGTACAGTTGATGACATAAAGGCATGTAAGGAAAGTATCACAGGTCAGTATCTTTCAGGAGAAAAGAAGATTGAAGTACCTGAAAAGAGAAGAGAAGGAAATGGAAAGTACCTTAAGGTTATAAACGCAAGACAGAACAACCTTAAAGGAATTGATGTGGAATTCCCACTGGGTAAACTTGTATGTGTAACTGGTGTATCCGGTTCCGGAAAATCATCCCTTGTTAATGAAATCCTGTATAAGGGTGTATCAAAGATTACAAACAGAACTCAGGACGAACCTGGACTTCATGATGAAATTACAGGTCTTGAAAATATTGACAAGGTTATAGATATTGACCAGACTCCAATTGGAAAAACTCCACGTTCAAACCCTGCAACATATACTGGAATGTTTGACATCATAAGAGATCTCTTTGCTACACTTCCTGAAGCAAAGATGAGAGGATATCAGAAGGGCAGATTCAGTTTCAATGTAAAGGGTGGAAGATGTGAAGCATGCTCAGGAGATGGTATCATAAAGATTGAAATGCATTTCCTTCCTGATGTTTATGTACCTTGTGAAGTCTGTCATGGAAGAAGATACAACCGTGAAACTCTGGAAGTCAAATATAAAGGAAAGAGCATCTTTGATGTACTTGACATGAGTGTAGCTGAGGCAGTAGAATTCTTCAAAAATGTACCACAGATTCATAAATATCTTGTCACATTGAATGAAGTTGGTCTCGGATACATCAAGCTTGGACAGCCATCAACTGAACTCTCAGGAGGAGAAGCACAGCGTGTAAAGCTTGCTACTGAACTTGCAAAGAGAAGTACAGGAAAGACTTTATATATCCTTGATGAACCTACAACAGGTCTTCATTTTGCTGATGTTGACAAGCTCATATCAGTTCTTGACAGACTGGTTGACCAGGGAAATACAGTAGTTGTAATTGAGCATAATCTGGATGTAATAAAGCGTGCAGACTATATAATTGACCTGGGTCCTGACGGCGGTAACCGTGGTGGTACAATAGTAACTACAGGAACTCCGGAAGAAGTTTCCAGATGCGAAAAGTCATACACAGGAAAGTATTTAAAGAGAATTCTAAATAAATAGTGAGGTTAAGAAGTGGATAAGAAAAATCTTACAATGTTAACTGATTTCTATGAAATCACAATGGCAAACGGATACCTTGAATCAGGTATGGAAGATCAGATTGCATATTTCGACATGTTCTTCAGAAAGATTCCTGACAAGGGTGGTTTTGCAATCATGGCTGGACTTGAGCAGGTAATTGAATATCTTGCAGATCTTAAATTTACAGACGAAGATATCGAATACCTGACAAACAAGAACTGTTTCTGCGAAAAGTTTCTTGAATATCTCAGGAACTTTGAATTCAAGTGTGATGTATGGTCAGTAAAGGAAGGAACTCCAATCTTCCCATATGAACCGATCATGACTGTAAGAGGACCTGTTATTCAGGCTCAGTTCGTAGAAACAATGATTCTTCTTCTTGTAAATCACCAGAGTCTTATTGCCACAAAGGCAAACAGAATCGTTCGTGCTGCACAGGGAAGACCAGTCATGGAATTCGGTACACGTAGAGCTCAGGGCGTTGAAGCTGCAGTTCTTGGTGCAAGAGCAGCATATATTGCAGGCTGCGTTGGTACTGCATGTACTATTGCAGACCGTGATATGGGTATCAAGGCTCTCGGAACAATGGCTCACTCATGGGTACAGATGTTCGATAATGAATATGAGGCATTCAAAGCTTATGCAAAGATCTACCCACAGAACTGTACTCTGCTTGTAGATACATACAACGTACTTAAGTCTGGTGTTCCTGCTGCAATCCGTGTATTCAAGGAACTTAAACCATCTTCAATGGGTATAAGAATCGACTCAGGAGACATCTCCTACCTTACAAAGGAAGCAAGAAAGATGCTTGATGCTGAAGGACTTCAGGACTGCAAGATTGTAATTTCCAACTCCCTTGATGAACATATCATAAGAGAAGTAATCCTTGAAGGAGCATGTATTGACTCCTTCGGTGTTGGCGAAAGACTTATTACTGCAAAGTCTGAACCGGTATTCGGTGGCGTATACAAGCTTGCTGCTGTAGAAAAGGATGGGGTTATTACTCCAAAAATCAAGATTTCTGAAAATGTTGAAAAGATCACAAACCCTGGATTCAAGCATGTTTACCGTATCTATGACAGGGAAACAGGAAAGGCAAAGGCAGATATTATTGCTCTTCATGATGAAACAATTCCTGAAGCAGACGGATATGAAATCTTTGATCCTAATGCTACATGGAAGAGAACAGTTCTCTCAAACTATGAGGTAAAGGACTTAAGAGTTCAGGTATTCAAGGCAGGAAAGCAGGTATATACTTCACCTTCAGTTGAAGAAATCAAGAAGTACTGCAAGGAACAGATTGATACATTATGGGGAGAAATTACAAGATTTGAAAATCCTCAGGAATACTATGTTGACCTTTCACAGAATCTCTGGGATTTGAAGCAGAGCCTTCTTAATTC
>JAKSSM010000088.1 GCA_024403065.1 Clostridia bacterium
TATGAGCAGGGTGCACTTACTGAAGTTGTTCTTTCATCCACAAGCTACTATGAGGATTTTGACAGAATAAGAATCGGTAAGGCCACAATCATTACTGAGGAAATAACCGGTCTTCTTCTTGAAACATCAAGCATTGTAACAATAGATGACAAGCCTGGTGTATATGTAATCAACAAGAACAATGACAAGGTCTTCAGACCAATCAATATTCTTGGAACATTTGGTGATACAACTGTTGTTTCAAGAAACTACTTCTACGATTCCGACGGGGATTATACAACGACAGTAAAGATCTACGACACAATCTTAAGGGAGTGATAGCTTTTGGGTATTAAAGAAAATCTGAGCTATGTCCGTTCTGAAATTGAAAGGTTCAAGGTAGAAGATGAAGTTCTTCTTATACCTGTTACAAAACTTCATGATGTAGACGAAATCAATCTTGCTATTTCAGAGGGAATAACAGATATTGCAGAAAACAAGGTTCAGGAAATCCTTTCAAAGTATGAAAGAGTTAATCCTGTAAACTGGCACTTTATCGGTCATCTTCAGACCAATAAGGTAAAGCTGATTATAGACAAGGTTAAAATGATTCACTCTGTTGATTCATTGAGACTTGCTAAAGAAATTGACAGATGTGCAAAGCTAAGGAACATCACTATGGATATACTGATTCAGGTGAATGTCGCAGGTGAAGAATCCAAATTTGGAATTTCACCAGTTGAGCTTGGTCCACTGCTTAAGGAAATCAGAGAAAACTTTGATAACATAAGAATCAGAGGACTTATGATGATAGCACCGTACAGTTTGGATTCCGAAGAGGTAAGAAAATACTTCAGAGAGATGAGAAAACTGTATGATGAATATAAAGAGGAATATGGAATGGACTGCCTTTCTATGGGGATGAGCAATGACTTCAGAGTAGCTCTTTCTGAAGGCTCCAACATAGTACGAATCGGTACAGCCATATTCGGACAACGTGATTATTCAAAAAAACAGGGAAACTGAAAACATTAATGATAAATGGAGGGTAATATGTCATTTGGCGAAAAATTCAAAGAATTCATGCATATTGATGATGCTGATTTAGAAATTACTGATGAAGAAATTGCAGCAGCTGCTGAAAAAATGAAGGAAGAAGAACCAAAGGAAAAGAAGAGAAGTTTCTTTTCAATGAAGGCTGCTCCTCAGGAAGAAGAAAAACCTTCTTCATACAAGGCTCTTTCATATGAACCTTACGGCAAGGTTGAACCAAAGGTTCCTGTTCAGACTCAGCCAGCATTTACTGCTACTACTGGTCTCAAGGTTCTCCTTATTGAACCTAAGAGCTTTGCTGAATGTCCTAAGCTTGTAGACAACCTCAAAGGAAGACGTCCAGTAATTATCAATCTTGAAAATGTTGAAACAGATGTTGCCAAGAAGATTTTTGACTTTATGTCTGGTGCTACATATGCACTTTCTGGAAATGTTCAGAAGATTTCAAATAACATTTATATCTTTGCTCCACAGAGCGTAGACGTTGCATTAAATGGAGAAAGAAGCTTTGAAGTGAATAAGGCTCCATTATGGAAGGAAGACTAAAATGATTACACCAAAGGATATTGAAACAAAAGAATTTAAAGTAGTTAAGCTTGGTGGATTTGCCAAGGAAGATGTTAATCAGTTCCTCGATGAGATTGCTGTTGATATGGACGCTCTTATCAAGGAAAATGCCACATTAAAGGAAGAACTCCTTAAGATCAAGGAAACTGTAGACAAGAAGGCAAGCACTGAATCATCACTTTATGAAACTCTTGAATCTGCAAAGTCACTTATGAATGAAATTGCTGCATCTGCTGAAAGACGTGCAGAAGTACTTCTTCACAATGCTGAACTTGACAGTGAAATCATCAAGCGTGATGCAAGAGAAGCTGTTGCAAAGTATACTCAGGAAGGTAACAGACTTAAAGGAAGAGTAAGCTCCTTAAGAGACAGATATATTGAAATGCTCAACCAGGAAATCAAGAGAGTATCTGATACATCAGAAGATTTCCTTAAAGAATTCGAAGAAGACTTTGTTTCAGAAAAGAAAGAATGCTGTTCAGAAACAAAGGTATATGAAGAAGCTCCTGTTTGTGAAGAATCTGATTTAAAGAAGACAGTAATCATTGAAAAAGTAAAAGGTCTTGAATAATGAAAAAATTCAGATATCTGTTTGCAGTTCTGTTTATAGTTCTTGATCAGCTTACAAAGTACATAGTAAGAGCAAATCTTGCTCTTGGTGAATCTGTAGATGTGATTCCAAAAATCTGCAGTTTCACTTATGTCAGAAATTATGGTGCAGCTTTCAGCAGTCTTGTTGGACAGACATTTATTCTCAAATATCTTCCAATAGCACTCATAATTATCTGCATTGTAATTCTTGAAGTATATATCAAGTCTCACTGGACTTTTTTGACTTCACTTCTCCTTATAGCATCAGGTGGTGTTGGAAACCTTATAGATAGATGGTATTTCGGTTATGTTACAGACATGATTGATTTCCATTTCTTCCCGGTTTTCAATGTTGCAGATATATGTGTAACATGTGGATGCGGATTCCTGATTCTGTATGTATTATTCTTTGACAAGACTGAAAAGACAGATGGAAAACAGTAACAGATACAATTTTACAGTTGAAGAATCATTTGAAAGCGCTAGATTGGATTTAGTGCTTTCTTTGCATCTGGAAGAAACATCAAGAAATTACATTCAGAAGCTTATTGAGGGTGGAAATGTTAAAGTAAATGGTAAGACCGTCCTTAAGAAGAATGTAAAGGTTACTTCTGGACAGGAAATTGAAATTGAGATTCCTGAAGCACGTGAACTGGATATTGAAGCAGAAGACATACCACTTGATATAGTTTACGAGGATAATGATGTAATTGTCGTAAACAAACCAAAGGGGATGGTAGTTCATCCTGCTGTAGGGAACTATACAGGTACTCTTGTGAATGCCCTTATGTTCCATGAAAAGGATAATCTTTCATCCATAAACGGTGTAATCCGTCCAGGTATTGTTCACAGAATTGATAAGGACACTTCGGGTATACTTGTAGTAGCGAAGAATGATATTGCCCATGAGGGTCTTTCCGCTCAGCTTAAGGACCATTCCATGACAAGAGTATATACAGCTCTTGTTCATAATGGTTTCAGCGAGGATGAAGGCACTATTGATAAACCCATTGGACGTGATCCGAAGGACAGAATGAGATATACAGTTACACCAGTAAACTCAAAGAATGCAGTAACTCATTTCAGAATTATTGAAAGATTTGGACAGTATACTCTTATTCAGTGCAGACTGGAGACAGGAAGAACTCATCAGATAAGAGTTCATATGAAATCTGTGAATCATCCAATAGTGGGTGATCCTGTCTATGGAATAAAGGACAATCTCGGAATCAAGGGACAGCTTCTTCATGCAGGAACTCTTGGATTTGTTCATCCGGTCAGTGGGGAATATATGGAGTTTTCCGTACCACTTCCTGAAGAGTTCAGCAGGGTGCTTGAGAAACTCAGAAAATGAAAAGAGCCGTTAAGGCTCCTTTGGTGGTTTTTTCGCAATGTTTTGCGATTCGATTAATTCAGTTATATTGATTTTTTATATATATGATGCACTTCTGGCAGATAAAACCACCTTTGAATTTTTGAACATTGCTTTTGAATCTGCCACAAATGGAACATCTGCAGTATCTGCTCATATTGTCACCTCGCATATATTTCTTGGGTTTATGATAGCATTAGATATAGCGGTGTAAATATGGATGGCAGAAATAGTGCTGTTTATGTAATAACTATGTATAATTTTGAAACTGACATAATGGAGGTAACACTATGTATCAGGAATTTATTGTACCTGGAAGAGATATTGAAGTTAAGGGATATCATTTCGGAGTTGAAAACCCTAATCATGTCGTAGTTGTTGTTCACGGAATTGGAGAACATGCAGGAAGATATAAAAGGGTAGCATCATACTTCAATGAAAAGGGAGTAGCACTTATTGCTATGGACTTAAGAGGACACGGCAAGACTCCGGGAGTACGTGGTGATGCATCCACAAGAAATGATATTTTTGGAGATATTGATGCTCTTATTGAATATGCAAAGAGCACTTATCCTGGAGTACCTGTAATCGTTTATGGTCACTCTATGGGCGGTGGAATTGTATCTGACTACAGAGCAAGAGGCAACATGAATGGAACAGTTCAGGGATTTATCATTTCAGCACCTTGGCTTCTTCTTGTTAATTCATTCCCTGATGCTGCTGTTAAAGCAATTGGAGCAGTATCAAAGCTTCTTCCAAAGTTAAAGATCAGTTCAGCCTGTGACGAAAATGACCTTGGAAATCCTGAATTTGTAAGACCATATAAGGATGACCCACTTGTTCATCCATATATTACTTTAAGAACTGCATATCAGTGTTTCTCCATTGGTAAGGCAATTGCTGAAGGTACAAATGAAAAGAATGAAAACGAAGGAAAGGTTCCTACACTTCTTATGCACGGCAGTCTTGACAAAATCTGTGATGTAAACGGTTCAAGAAAGCTTGCAGAACTCAACAAGGACAATCCTTTATTCACATATGTTGAGTGGGAAGGATATTATCATGAAATCCACAATGGTGGACCAAATGGCGAAACTGGTGAAGAACCAATTAACCGGGCATTAGAGTTTATTTTAGGCATCTAGGAGGATATATTGTGGGAGACAGACTTGTAGTTTCACTTGGTGAAAATGCTGTGTTTGAAAAAGGACTGGAATACACAGAAAAGGGTGAGGTAGAGGCATTAAAGAATGCTGCAAAAACTGTTGCAGGCCTTATTAAAGAAGGCTATGAAGTTACGGTTGTTTTCGGTTGTGAAAATTATACTGACAGAGTAGTCTGTGGAAAAGATGTAAACTATTCACTTATTGACTGTATTAAAGAGGCACAGAAAGCATACGGAGAAAAGTTCTGTGAATATCTGAACGCACTGCTTGAAAAGACTGATGATGAAAAGCGTGCGAAGTATGTTGAAGTGAATGTGCTTGTTGATGCAAAAGACAGAGCCTTCAGAAGCCCTTCAGTTTTTATCGGAAATGCATACCAGAGATCTGACGCTAAAAAGATTGCAAGATTAAGAAGCTATAAGGTAAAAGAGGCTCCTGGTGGAGGATTCAGAAGAATTCTTTCGTCACCAGTTCCAAGAGATGTTTTAAACACTGAGGTTCTTTCTGATTTTGACACAGCTGTACTTGTTTGTGGCGGAGGTATTCCTTTTACTGCTGATGGAAAGACAATTGACTGTGTTGTAGAAAAAGACCTTACTGCTGGTCTTGTAGCAGATATTCTTGAAGCACAGTGTCTTTTAAATCTTACAGATATTGAATATGCATACACAGGATTCATCGGTTCAAAGAAGGCACCAATCCGTCGTATGACATATGATGAAGCAGAACGTCACTTCATCCATGGTGAATTCCTTATTGGAACAATGCTTCCAAAGGTTGAAGCAGGCATGAGATTTGTAAGAGATAACGGAAAACGCCGTGCAATCATCTCAACACTTGAAAAAGCTTCAGATGCAATGCATTTAAAGACTGGAACAATAATAGTATTCAGATAAGAAAAAAGTAGCCTGCGGGCTACTTTTTTAATGGGTTTACATAAACTGTTCTATTGTTAGTGAAGATTACCATTCCAGGTTTTGCGCCATTTGGCTTTTTCACATACCTGATTGGTACGATATCTACTGGAATGTTTTCGCCATTTCTGCCTTTTGAGTGGTATGCTGCGATTGCGGCTGCTTCCATTACAACCTTTTCATCCATTTCTTCTTCTCTGTAGATACCTGTGATATCAATTCCATTGGTTTTTATAAGGGCATGTGAACCTGGGATATCTTTTGTATGGAGCCAGAGGTCAGTCTTGTCAGCCAGTTTGAATGTGAGATGATCGTTTTCCTTGTTGTTCCTTCCAACAAGCATAATCATTCCATTTGAAAGGGTATATTTTACAGGATCCATTTTTGCTTTCTTTTCTTTGAATCCACTTACTTTTCTGTAACGTATATATCCGTTTTCTACTAGTTCTTCCTTAAGGCTTGCAATTTCAAGAACATTGTCCGTATTTTCAAGGAAAGAGAGAACTGATTCAAGATAAACAATGTCGTTTTCGTTTTCATCGAGCTGAATCTGCTTTTCCTTTACAGCTGTCTTCTGCTTGCCATACTTCTTGAAATATGCCTGAGCATTACGGTTGCCGTTGAGTTTCTTATCCAATGGGATTGTTACTTCTGTACCATCGTAATAGTTTTGAAGTGTTATCTTGCTCATGCCTGGTTCAATCCTGTAAAGGTTAGCCATAAGGAGCTCGCCATAGAGTCTAAGCTCTTCACTGTTTTCTGCCTTCATCAAATCTTCAGAAAGTCTCTTTTTCTTCAGATAGTACTTTGAAAGAAGTGTATTAACCTGCTTTATTAGGTCACTTGCTTTCTGTTTTCCCTGATTTGCAGTTTCCTTGTTTTTGAAATACTCTTCAATAGCTTCAGATACTGTGTCGTAAACTTTTACTTCAAAGTTTCTTTCGTAGTTTGGAAGTTCAACTGCATAGAAATCAACTGGTTTATCTTCATGGAGATATACTCTTCCGCTTGCTCTACCTGATTCGATATCAGCTATTCTTTCTTTTATGAATGAAAGCGGATTGCCTTCAGCCATTGCGGCCGCTGCAGCCCGGTTCACCCCATCGTAAGGCAGCGTGGCGACCTGGGCTGCCGTGCCGGGCGTCTGAATGAATGCCGCACAAGGACGTACGTTTGCCATATTATT
>JAKSSM010000089.1 GCA_024403065.1 Clostridia bacterium
CGTCTTCCTCCATGATTGTTTAGTTATGTTCTACCCCAACATTTGACATAGAACCACAAAAAGAGGACTCCTAAGAGCCCTCTTTATATTCACTTAATGATTAAACTAGAGCAATCCACCAATTGCAACGAAGAGTGGTGCGAATACTAATGAAACGATTGTCATTAACTTGATAAGGATGTTAATTGAAGGTCCGGAAGTATCCTTGAATGGGTCACCAACTGTATCTCCGATAACAGCTGCAGCGTGAGTAGCTGATCCCTTTCCACCAGTGCTTTCAATGTACTTCTTAGCGTTGTCCCAAGCTCCACCAGCGTTTGACATCATGATAGCCATTAATACACCAGCAGCAAGAGCACCAGCAAGTAATCCACCAAGAGCAGCAGGTCCAAGAAGGATTCCTACAACTACTGGAGCAACGATTGCCATAACACCAGGCATTACCATTTCGTTGATAGCAGCCTTTGTTGAAATATCTACGCACTTAGCATAGTCTGGCTTAGCTGTTCCTTCCATGATTCCCTTGTTTTCTCTGAACTGTCTACGAACTTCTTCGATCATCTGGTTAGCAGCCTTACCTACTGAGTTCATAGTCATAGCTGAGAATAAGAATGGAAGCATAGCTCCGATGAATAATCCAATGATTACGATTGGGTTAAGTAAGTCAATTGCATTGAGTTCAGTAACTGATGCATATGATACGAATAATGCAAGAGCAGTTAATGCAGCTGAACCGATAGCGAATCCCTTACCGATAGCAGCAGTTGTGTTACCTACAGCGTCAAGCTGGTCAGTGATTTCTCTTACTTCGTGTGGAAGTTCTGACATTTCAGCAATACCACCAGCATTGTCAGATACTGGACCATAAGCGTCTACAGCAACTGTCATACCAGCAGTTGATAACATACCTACAGCAGCAAGAGCAATACCATAAACTCCTGCGAAGTGGTAAGCAATGAATACTGCAACTGAGATTAAAAGGATTGGCCACATTGTTGACATCATACCAACACCAAGACCTGAGATGATTGTTGTAGCAGCACCAGTTTCTGACTGCTTAGCAATCTTCTTAACTGAACCGTAGTCAGCTGATGTGTAAACTTCTGTAATCTTACCAATAGCGATACCTACTACAAGACCTGAGATAATAGCCCAAGCGAATGAGAGGTCACCAAGGATGCTCTTTGAGAGAACAACTGTAGCAACGATTACAAGAATACCTGGAATATATGTACCCATGTTAAGAGCGTTAGCAGGGTTCTTACCTTCCTTACCTCTTACGCACATAATTCCGATGATTGATGCGATAATTCCAACTGCTGAAATGAGAAGTGGGAAGAATGCATATTCAATAATTGAGTTGGATGAACCAACAGGTGAGTTTGCAACTGCAACTGAAGCAAGTGTAACTGCTGAAATGATTGAACCAACATATGATTCAAATAAGTCTGAACCCATACCAGCAACGTCACCTACGTTGTCTCCTACGTTGTCAGCGATAACTGCAGGGTTACGTGGGTCGTCTTCTGGGATACCAGCTTCAACCTTACCTACAAGGTCAGCTCCAACGTCAGCAGCCTTTGTATAGATACCACCACCTACTCTTCCGAAGAGAGCCATTGATGATGCACCGAATCCAAATCCAGTGATACATTCAGTTACTGTAGCTAAGTCGAAAGCGTAAAGGATAACACCTAAACCGAAAAGACCTAAACCAGAAACGCAGAGACCCATTACGGCACCTGATCTGAATGCAATCTTAAGAGCCTTGTTCATACCTGATTCTCTTGCAGCAGCAGCTGTTCTAACGTTACCGCTTGTAGCTACCTTCATACCGAAGAAACCTGCAAGAACTGATAATAAAGCACCACAGATGTAAAGGACAGCTGTTGTCCAGTTGATACCAAAACCGATAGCAACGAAAAGAACTGCAATAACTACAACCATGGCAATGTATTCTCTCTTTAAGAATGCCATAGCACCTTCGGCAATGTAGCCAGAAATTTCTTTCATTCTGTCAGTACCTACATCATTTTTCTTAATCCATGATGCTAAGCAAAATGCAACTACTAAACCTACAGCAGCGCAAATTGCAGCAATAAGTGCGAAATTCATGTAAATATACCTCCTAAATTAATAACTAATTATTAAAGAATGCAACAATTACAATTGAAAGAATTACAAAGAGAATAGCTGCAACAGTTGTAATCTTTGAAAGGATTGCATCATAGCCCTTTGATTTCTTCTTTCCGAAAAGCTGCTCAGCTCCACCAGCAATTGATCCTGATAATCCAGCACTGCTTCCTGACTGAAGAAGAACTGTAACGATGAGGATAATACTTGCTACGCAGAGTAAAATCATTAAGAATGTCTTCATATATACCTCCTAGTATTTAACTTTTTAAGTATATCATTCACCAAGTATAAAAATCAAGTTAAAAGTTAATGATTTCATTAAATTTAGATGGAACAAGACTTGCTCCACCAACAAGTGCACCGTCAATTTCAAGATTTTCCATTATGGCAGAAATATTGTCTCCATTTACACTTCCACCATAAAGAATTGGAATCACATCAGCAACTTCATCATCATAAAGTTCAATAAGTTCATCACGAATGCAGTCGCACATGACTCCAGCCTGAATTGGTGTGGCTGTTTTACCTGTCCCAATAGCCCAGATTGGTTCGTATGCAATAACAACATTTCTGGCATCATCACCCGAAACATCCTGTAAAGCATTTCTAACCTGTTCTTTGACAAGTCTTTCCTGATAGTTATGCTCTCTCTGATAAAGGTCTTCACCTACACATATAATTGGAATAATGCCGTTCTTTATGAGAGCTTTAACCTTTCTGTTTACATCAACATCCTGTTCGTTATAGTACTGTCTCCTTTCAGAGTGACCTACAATACAGTATGTGATGCCAACTTCCTTAAGCATTGGAATTGAGATTTCACCAGTAAATGCACCGTTTTCTTCATAGTGGCAGTTTTCAGCACCGACATGAACACCTGTTCCCTTCAGTTCTTCAACGAGCATTGGAAGCTGAAGGTATGGAGCGCAAATAACGGCCCTTACATCACTGTTATGATAAAGGGCCTTGAATTCATCTACAAAATCCTTTGCCTCGAAAATAGTTTTATTCATTTTCCAGTTTCCTGCAATTAAAGGATAACGCATATTTCACCTATACAAATTTTTTGAGATATTTTAAAGTTCTGATGAGCTGTGAAGTATAGCTGTTTTCATTGTCATACCATGCAACAACTCTTACTTCATAGATTTTTGTACCGCAACGCTGAGCAAGTGTCTGAGTCGCATCGAAGAGTGAACCGTATTCCATTCCGATGATGTCTGATGATACAAGTTCTTCTTCAGTATATCCGAAGGACTCGTCGGATGCAGCCTTCATAGCAGCATTGATACCTTCAACAGTAACTGATTCAGTATCATCCTTTAATGTTGCATCAAGAATTGTAATTGATCCTGATGGAACAGGAACACGCTGAGCTGAACCGATAAGTTTTCCATCAAGCTCAGGAATAACAAGTCCGATTGCCTTAGCTGCACCAGTTGAGTTTGGAACAATATTGATTGCACCAGCTCTTGCACGTCTTAAGTCCCCTTTTCTGTGAGGTCCATCAAGAAGCATCTGGTCACCAGTATAAGCATGAATTGTAGTCATGAAACCTGTTCTTAATTCTCTGTAGTTTGCAAGTGCCTTTGCCATTGGAGCAAGACAGTTTGTAGTACATGATGCACCTGAAATAATGTTGTCTTCAGCAGTAAGTGTTTCATGGTTTACACCATAAACAATTGTAGGAAGATCATTACCTGCAGGAGCTGAAATAAGAACCTTCTTTGCACCTGCGTCAATATGAGCCTGTGACTTAGCCTTTGAAGTATAGAAACCTGTACATTCAAGTACTACATCAACACCGAGTTCTTTCCAAGGAAGCTTGCTTGCATCAGCTTCAGCATATACAGGGAACTTAATGCCATCTACATATAAAGCATTTTCATCATATGTAACTTCATGTCCCTTGTAAGAGCCCTGACTGCTGTCATATTTAAGAAGATGACAGAGCATTTTTGTACTTGTAAGGTCATTGATAGCAACGATTTCCATGTCTTTGTCTTCAAAAATCTGTCTGAATGAAAGTCTACCAATTCTTCCAAATCCATTGATTGCAACTTTAAGCATAATATCACCTCTTCTATTTGTCTTCTATTACCTGAATACCAGGAAGTACCTTTCCTTCAAGGAATTCAAGTGATGCGCCACCACCTGTTGAAACGTGAGTCATTCTGTCTGCAAGACCGAACTTGTCACATGCTGCAGCGCTGTCTCCGCCTCCAATGATTGTAATACCATCAAGAGAAGCCATGGCTTCTGCAACACACTTTGTTCCATTCTCGAAATTGGACATTTCGAAAACGCCCATTGGTCCATTCCATACAACTGTCTTTGCATTCTTTACAACTTCAGTATAAAGTTCAACAGTCTTAGGACCAATATCAAGACCCATCATATCCTTTGGCATGTTTTCTTTATCAAAAACCTTGATTTCAGTATCATTACTGAATTCTCTTCCACATACACTGTCTACTGGAAGAAGAAGTTTTACTCCCTTTTCCTTTGCTTTCTTCTGAAGTGTATTTGCAAGTTCAAGGCTCTCATCATCAACAATTGATGTACCAACTTCATAGCCTTCAGCCTTGAAGAAAGTATACATCATTCCACCACCGATAAGGAGTGTATCAACCTTGTTCAAAAGGTTTTCAATTACAGGAATCTTGTCCTTAACTTTTGCACCACCAAGGATAGCAACAAAAGGTCTCTTTGGATTTTCAAGAGCATCGCCAAGGAATTTAACTTCCTTTTCGATAAGATATCCTGATACACATGGAAGAAATTCTGCAATACCAGCAGTTGAGGAATGAGCACGATGTGCTGTTCCAAATGCGTCATTTACAAAAATATCTCCAAGAGAAGCAAGTTCTTTGCTGAATTCCACTTCATTCTTTTCTTCTTCACTTCTGAATCTGACATTTTCAAGAAGCATAACATCTGAATCGCAAAGAGAATCAGCAAGAGCTCTAACCTTGTCACATACAACAGTTTCGTATGAAAGGAACTTTACTTCCTTTGAAAGAAGTTCTTCAAGTCTTTCCTTTACAGGAAGAAGTGTAAATTCAGGATTGTACTTTCCTTTTGGTCTTCCAAGATGAGACATAAGGATTACCTTTGCACCATTTTCCATAAGGTACTTTACAGTTGGAAGTGCAGAAGTGATTCTTATATCATCAGTGATTTTTCCATCTTTCATAGGAACGTTGAAATCACATCTTACAAGAACTTTCTTTCCTTTTACATTAATATCTTCAATAGTTTTTTTCATTATCATCACCTATTTCTGATCAACGCTTGCCATATGCTTAAGCATATTGATAAGGTTTGAACAGTAACCGAATTCGTTGTCATAGTATGCAACGATCTTGAAGAAATGGTCGTTGAGTTCGATTGTCTGTCTTGCATCGAAAACTGAAGTGCAAGGATCACCAACGAAATCTCCTGAAACAACTTCGTCATCTACGTATTCAACGATACCCTTCATATATGTTTCTGATGCTTCTCTGATCTTCTGTCTGAGTTCAGCACCACTTGTTGGATTTTCAAGAATTACGTTAACGTCAATAACTGAAACATCAGCAGTAGGTACTCTGTATGAGATACCAGTCATCTTACCCTTGAGTTCAGGGATTACAAGGCCTACAGCCTTTGCAGCACCTGTAGTTGTTGGAATAATATTTCCGAATACTGATCTTCCTGTTCTCCAGTCCTTTAATGATTTAGCGTCAACAACCTTCTGCTTAGCTGTTGCTGAGTGGATTGTAGACATTAAACCTTCCTTGATTCCATAGTTGTCATTGATAATCTTCATTAATGGAGCAAGACAGTTTGTAGTACATGATGCATTTGATACTACTGCCATATCTGAAGTATAGTCATTCTGGTTTACACCATATACAAATGTTGGAGTTTCCTTATCCTTTGCTGGAGCTGAAATAATAACATGCTTTGCACCCTGCTTGATGTGATCCATACACTTTTCTGTAGTTACATATGCACCAGTACAGTCGATTACATAGTCAACACCAAATTCCTTCCATGGAATTTCAAGTGCATCTGAGTGCATTGATACATCTACATGCTTTCCATCAATGAAAAGTCCATTTGCATCGTGTGAAACAGGCTTTGGGAATCTTCCGAATACTGTATCATACTTAAGCATGTATACCATGTATTCAAGGTCCTCACTTCTAACATTGATTGCTCTTAATTCAATTTCTGGCATATCCTGAATCGCGCGAATAACTACTCTAGCAATTCTACCGAAACCATTAATACCAATTCTGATTGACATAACATTCCTCCTAAAATCTGCGTCTTTTTGATGATGATAAAATATTCATACTCTCTCTATATTTAGCAACGGTTCTTCTTGAAATTTCAATTCCCCTGTCGCTTAATAACTCTACCATCTGCTGGTCACTGTATGGCTCAGCAGGATTTTCAGATTCAATAATTTCTCTTATGAAAGTTTTGACACTGTTGGATGAAAGCTTGTCTCCATTGACATCACTTACACCACTTGAGAAAAAGTATTTGACTTAAGAGCAGATAACCCTATAATCCCGATTTATGGAAAAATCAAAGGTGGCATTAACGGATTTTTAAAAGGCTTGGGCAATAATCTTCCAATAATTGCTTGCTCGGCATTCGCTATTGCATCA
>JAKSSM010000009.1 GCA_024403065.1 Clostridia bacterium
CAAGTTCTTCCTGACCAACACGAGCTGAGTTGTAGATGATTGTGATTTCCTTATCCTTGATTCCTGTTTCTTCGATAAGCTTCTTTGCCTTTTCAATGTCCTGAGTATAGTTCTTTACACTTGGATCATAGAACATAGATACCTTTGAAAGGATGCTGTTTGCTGAATCGCAGAGAGCCGCATCACCATATGTACCATATACAAGTTCATCAATATTAAGTGCACTGATGATAGCCTGTCTCATTTCAAGTGTTGCTGTTGCTTCAGCATTAGGGTTGATTTCAAGGAATGTAATACGTCCATCAGGATATGATACAATCTTGTAGTTGCTGTCGTTCTTGTATGTTGCAAGAGTTTCAGCATTTGAAATTGTGAAGAGTGCAAGTTCACCATTCTGGAATGCAATTTCCTGTGTACCAGCATTACCGATAACACGTACTTCGAATCCATCGATATGTGACTTTCTACGATAGTAATCGTCTCTCTTTACGCATACAATCTTTTCTCCTACGCTGAAGCTGTCTACCTTGTATGCACCACTTGTAGCAATTGTATCATTTTCTTTACAAGTGAGGATATCTTCTAAAGCGACACCTTCGAAGCAGTGTGCTGGAAGAAGGAAGAGTCCACCAAGAGCCTTCTTGAAAAGGTTTGAACCACGACCTACAGTGATAGTAGCAACTGTATCGGATTCCTTCTTGTATTCACAGAAAGTACCATCTACCTTGTAAGCTGATGATGTGCTTGGCATTATTGTTGTCTTTACAAGAATATCAAGTGTGAACATTAAGTCATCAACTGTGATCTTCTTTCCATCTGACCAAGTGATGTCATCACGAAGTGTTACTGTATAAGTTGTACCATCTTCGCTGATTTCAACGCTCTTTGCAAGACGATAGTCTGGAGTACCATCAGCATTTGCATACCATAATGGGTCATAGATATTCTTGAATACCTGAAGCCCAAGGTCTGTTGAGCTGTTGTTGTAGTAGTTGAGTGATGTGATTGGTTCTTCGATGGCATATACGAACATTCCGCCTTCTACTGGCTTGAGTTCTCCACCCTTTTCTTCTGTCTTTCCGCATGCTGCAAGGCTTAATACCATAAGCATCACGAGAGCAAGACAAATAATCTTCTTTGTCTTTTTCATAATTTTCTCCTTTTTTTAGACAATGTTTAATAAAACATCCTATTGATGTTTTAAACGGTTTAATATATGAAAACGTACTTTTTAAGACGTTCCATAGCTTCTTCAACTCTTGATGTTGGGAGAGCAAGATTCATTCGAATGTGATATGGACCATGGAATGGACGTCCATCCTGCCATAAAACTCCTACTTCAAATCCAGCATTCTTTACTTCATCAAGAGTACGTCCAGTTTCCTTGCAGTATTCTTCACAGTCAAGGAAGAGCATATATGTGCCTTCAGGCTGCTGAACGTGTACACCTTTAAAATTCTTTCTTATGAACCTGCAGGCATATTTTACATTTGCAGTAAGTACTTCTCTAAGTTCATCAACCCATTCAGCGCCTTCTTTACTGTATGCACCAATTAAAGCATGCATTGAAAGGACATTGATGCTGTTGTAGTGATAGAGACTGCTTACCTTCTTGATGCGCTTATGAAGCGCTTCGTTATATATGATGTGATAGCTTCCTATAAGTCCTGCAAGATTGAACGTCTTTGATGGCGCATAAAGAGCCACTGTTCTTTCTCTTGCATCATCAGAAATTGTCTGGAGCGGGATATGTCTGTTCTTTCCAAGGGTAAGATCTGACCAGATTTCATCTGAAATGACTGTAACATTAAGACGTTTTGCCATTTCCATAAACTGTTCAAGTTCTTCTCTTTCCCATACTCTTCCTGTTGGGTTATGTGGCGAACAGAAGATTACTGCACGGATATCATTCATCTTTATCTTCATTTCCATATCGAAGAAATCCATACGCATGACACCCATACGGTCCGGTTTAAGAGGGCTCGTCACTATCTTGTATCCTGAATTTTCAAGGGATCTTGTAAATCCAATGTATGTTGGAGAATGTACGAGAACCTTGTCTCCTGTGCTGCAAACTGCAGCAAGTGCACTCATTACCCCACCAAGCACGCCATTCTCATATCCAATGTGCTGCTTTTCAAGTCCTGTAACACCATTTCTTTCTTCCTGCCAGCGGATGATTGAATCATAGTAGTCATCGCTTGTAAGAAAATATCCATAGAGTGGGTGCTCAATTCTTTTCTTTAAAGCTTCAGTAACTGATGGAGCTGTTGCAAAGTTCATATCTGCAACCCACATCGGAATCACATCAAAACCATCATTTGGCTTAAATGCAGGACTTTTTTCTGCAAGGTCAACTGCCATGGCATCATGACCGGCACGTTCACGAATGGTAGTAAAATCATATTTCATATAGGGTTCGGGTCCTTTCTTTAAAGCATTTCAATAAATGCTTCCATACGGGTTTTGATCTGTCCTACATCGGCCTGTGAATAGTCTGTTTCAACAATCGTATATGGAATACCCTTCTTTTCCTTAACAAGCTTACCTACAAGTGCAGTTTCAACATTGTATGTATGGCAAGCCTGAAGAATGATATCAACAACACCATCAACCTTGAACTCATCAATAAGTCTGTCAAGCATTTCAAGACGGTTAGGGTTAGGTGACATACATGAACATCCAATGCCCATATAGCGTCTTGCAAGTGCATCATATACATCAGGGTTTTCTTCATCTGTAAGTACCATTGACTTTAAGCCACTGCAGTTTTCAAATGCTACAACTACAGCACCGCTGTCTTCAATTGCACGGATAACCTTAAGTGCTGCACCGCCTGAAGGAGAACCTGTTACAAGAATACGTGGACGTTTACCTACATTCTTTCCTTCTGCATAATCTTTTTCGATCATGTCTGCAACTTCCTTGATTCTGCCTGCAAGTTTCTCTACTTCCATGTTGAATCCACTGCCATATGCAGTATTAACAATGTCAAGGCCACTTACTGGAGCAGGATCGTTTGCCATAAGATACTGCATACGAAGAAGTTCTTTTGTGATTTCATTTCTTACATGAATCTGATGACGGATTGCATCTTCTGTAATCACTGTTCCGAATTTTTCTTCAAGAAGTTCCTTGAAACGGATGATTTCTCTTCTGTACATTGCATATCCCTCTTCAGACTGTCTGTTAGGAAGTTCCATTACATGTACTGGCTTGAATTCACCAAGCATTTCATACATCTTCTTTTTTCCGTCGCATGTAGTTTCACCAACTACAAGGTCCGAGAAATAGAAGAATGGGCACTTGTCAGTCTTGGCAAATCCATAGCTTGACTTGATAAGTGGGCAAAGGTTACGTGGAAGATCCTTTTCGGCATCAGGAATTGTCTCATCTGATACTGAGCAGAGTCCAACAACTGCTGCACCCATAGCATTTGGAATTTCCTTTGGCAGGTATGTGCAGAATACACCTACAACTGGAGTTCCTTCTTCCTTAAGTTTCTTGATTGTAAGGAATGATTTTTTTCTCTGTTCTGCGAACTCTTCAAAAATCGCTGGTAAATCCTTTTTAAGTTCCATTTTCTTCTCCTCTTTTGTATTTACTGTTAGATAATATATGTTCGATTTACTTTTTTCTTAATGCCCTCTGATATCCAAGTATTGCAGCGCCTATTGCACCGTTATACTGACTCATTGGATGTGTTTTGACCTCATCAACTCCGAGGTATCCTGCGAGTGTTTTTCTTATTGCCTCAGACTGAGCAAGGCCACCTGAAAAGAACACATTGGTCTTTCCAGAAATAAGTTTCTGCGCGAATATCGCTGTACGTCTGCAAATGGAATTGATACATCCAAGAACAATATCGCCCGGCTTTGTCTCCTGAGCAAGAAGCCCAATTATTTCACTTTCTGCAAAAACAGCGCACATGCTGTTTATTACTGCTGGTTCTGCTCCTTTTACGAAATCATCTATAACCTCGATGTCGCTTCCGACACGAACCATTGTCATTTCGAGAAAACGTCCAGTCCCTGCTGCACATTTGTCATTCATGAGGAAGTCTCTCACCTGGCCATTATCATTTAAAAGTATTACCTTGCTGTCCTGACCTCCGATATCAATTACCGCTTCACAATCAGGATATAGATACGCAGCTCCAGCTCCGTGGCATGTTATTTCTGTAATTACTTTATCTGCTTCAGGAAGAAGCTCCCTTCCATAACCTGTTGCTACTACATAACAGGTGTCAGGAGTTTTCATTTCCTCATATAGTCTTCTCATTACTTTTCCCGGACTTGATCCACTTGGTTCCATACGGCAGGCAACTATTTTCTCACCGTCGTAGAGAACCGCTTTGGTCATGGCAGATCCGGAATCAATTCCCATTGTGATCAAAACAGAGCTCCTTTCAGTATGTCAGATTATGTTTCCGAAAATGTACCATGCCTTTTCTGTCTATCCATTCGCACTTTCTTTTACATAATTGACATATATCTATATACTTCTATACATTTGTAATACTAATACCAAGTACACATTATTTCAAATTGAAATATTGAATAGTATTTTTTGTATACATCGACAATTTTTATGCCATAATCGGCTGTTTAAGGTATATCATGCTTCGCCCGTTTTCCAGCACATACAATGTCCCTTTTCTGCTCGTCATCACGGACACACTGCAAGAAAAAAGAGACCTTTTATGGTCTCTTAACAGTTTAGCTTCTTAATGTTGCTTTAAGTCTTCCCGGTTTTATAAGGAGGTCCAGCGCATCAAGTATGCTGTTCACAAGAACATCCGTGTGAAGAATAAGCTTTGAACACATGCCTTCATCTCCAACTACTGCAATTGAAAGATCTGCTTCATCTGACATAAGGATATCATTAAAGCCGTTACCTACAGTTACAGCTCCTCCTTTAAGGTTCTTTACAATCTCAAGCTTGCATTCTGCAGCACCTTCTCTAGGAAAGGTTTCTACGGATACACCTAAAGATTCACATTCCTCTCTTACAGTACCATAGGTATCTGCAGTAAGGACATGAACTTCAAGATCCTTTTTAAGTGTATCAATTCTTTCCTTTATTCCAGGAATGAGGGTCCCGTCTTTTGCAACTGTTCCGTTATAGTCCAGAACAAGATGTGATACTTCAATTGTTTCTCTACCTGGTATTTCAAATCTGAGCATATGTTTTCCTCGCTTTTCTTCCTAAATATATCATACCAGGCAATGTATGTTCAACTGACTATGCTCTTCTTTCCATATCACTCTTTGAAAGATGCTTCTGCTCTGGCTCAATTGTAACAACAGTGTTCTCCTTTAAGTCTGTTGTAACAAAGGCGTTTGACCCTATTACGCAGTTATCTCCAATGAATACATTTCCAAGAACGCTTGCGCCTGCATAGATTGTTACATTGTTTCCAATTTTTATGTAATAATACAGGCACATTTTATTGTACACGCGTTATGTAATAATATTTAATAGTGTTCATGCATAAATTAGTACCCTTTATTGTACACATAAAATGGGATAATCAGTAAAAGGAGGTACTTTTTTATGTCAAATCTTGAAATGCGTGAGCTGAACGTCAATCAGATGATTCGCCTGCTCTCAAAAGCATATATATCCCTTATAAAAAACAGTATACCCTTCAGAAGTTTCCCTTCTGTCATGCTCTGGGGACCACCAGGTGTTGGAAAATCCCAGGGAATAAGGGAGATAGCAGGTGAAATAGAGAAACATACAGACAAAACTGTAAAAATCACAGATGTGAGACTACTCCTTTTTAACCCTGTTGACCTTAGAGGTATTCCAACAGCAAATGAGGACAGAACCCTTGCAGTGTGGCTGAAACCTCAGATTTTCCAGATGGACTCATCTGACGACGTTGTGAACATTCTTTTCCTGGATGAAATAACAGCGGCACCTACTTCTGTTCAGGCAGCAGCCTATCAGATTACCCTTGACAGAACTGTTGGCGAACACAGGCTTCCTGAAAACTGTATCGTTATTGCTGCAGGAAACAGAGTGACCGACAGATCAGTTTCGTTTAACATGCCAAAAGCGCTTGCAAACAGACTCTGTCACTTTGAAATAAGTGGCGACAGCACCTCCTGGCATGACTGGGCAGTAAAAAACGGTATTCATCCATATGTAACAGGATTCATAGAATACAACAGTACAAACCTGATACGTTCAGATGGACCCGAACTTGCTTTCCCTACCCCAAGATCCTGGGAAATGGTGAGCAACATCCTGAACTATGTATCCCATGATATTCAGGCTGTATACCCTATGATTTCCGGATGCATCGGAGAAAGCATGGCAGGCCAGTTCAGACAGTGGACAGAAATCTATGATGCACTTCCCGACTACAGAACAATTCTCTGCCATGGAGAAGGTGAAACCGTAAAGGAACGTGAACTTCAGATTGCCCTTAAATCCATGCTTGTTTTCTATGCAGGAAAGCTTAGGAAGAAGGAATATATAGATAACTCCATAAGCTACGCATGCAGAATGCCATGGTCATTCAGAGGAAAGCTTCTCCAGGATTATTACAGAATTCCAGAGCTCAGGGAATTTGTAAAGCAGAATGATGTATTTGCAACAGCCGTAAGGGATGGACTGAAATGCTAGCACCAAAATATGAAAGTCTCAAATATGCACTTCAGTCCTCACGCTTCAGATTATGTCATATGTACAGTGACCTTGCTGAGCCTCTTTATGATATGCTTTTTGTTGCCACAAAGGATGTATGGCGTATTTCTACAAACGGACATTGCATATATTTTGATCCTGACTGGCTTAAAAAACTGGATGACATCGAAATGGATTTCATGCTCTCCCATATTATGATGCATATAAGGCTTGGACATATTGAAAGACCCCCATATTACTATGGCGAACGGCATCATCTTGCAGCAGACATTGTTTCCAATGCCAGACTGTCTACCTACGGCTGGAAATATGTAAAACTGTCTCATATCGGAAAAATCCGATATGAAACTCTCTACCCTGCCATAAACGGTCTTGAACTTGATTCTGTTGAAGCAATGAAATATGTGCCATTTGACCCTTCAACTTTTACTGAAAAGGAACGGAAACAGTTTTTGATTGATTCCGATCAGTGGTGGAACAGAACAGATGACCATGGTGAAAGCGGGATTATTGTATTAAGTCCTGAGGATAAGGATCCACCTGGACTTACTTATGACGGACCAACCTATGGAGGCGATTTCAGATTCAGAAATGAGAAGTTTAAAAGGCTTTCCAGTGGCGGCTCAACAGATACAGAAGAGATTGATGAGAAAACGGACTCCGATAACAGAGGCGCATCTGGTATCGAAAACATCCTTAGAAACCTGCGGTTTGAAAATATATCACATCTGACAAGTTCCATGAAAGGCGAATCGGAGCGTCAGTGGAAATATGCATATGCTCCGTACCTTGACTGGAAAACGCTTCTTAACCGTTTCATTCAGGAAGAGGTTTATGACTACTCTTTTACTCCACCTGACAGAAGAATACAGGACAGTGGTTTCTTCCTTCCTGATTACAACGTGTATAAAGAAACAGTAAGAGACGTATATTTTATGGTTGATACTTCGGGCTCCGTATCAGACGATATGCTTTCTATGGCCTATTCCGAGATATGTCAGGCACTTGAACAGTTCAATGGTGCCCTCAGTGGACTCGTAGGATTTTTTGACACATGTGTTCACAGAGTTTCACCATTTTACAATATTGCTGATATCAGAAAAGTTAAGCCATTTGGAGGCGGTGGTACTGACTACAGCTGTATATTCAATTTCATAAATGACAGAAATGCACCACATCATCCTGCAAGCATTGTAGTAATAACGGATGGTGAAGGTATCTTTCCTGATGAAAGTGCTACCGGTAACATCCCTGTTCTCTGGCTTATTACAGGTAACAAGAAACCAACCTTCGGCACCTGTGTCAGAATAACGTAAATCTGTTCCAGACAATATTTTCGTATCAATTAATATCATATTATACAAAAAGAGACCTTTTCAGGTCTCTTTTCTTAACTTCTTAATGTCGCTTTAAGTCTTCCTGGTTTGATAAAGAGGTCCAGTGCATCAAGTATGCTGTTCACAAGAACATCCGTGTGAAGGATAAGCTTTGAACACATACCTTCGTCTCCCACTACTGCAACTGAAAGATCTGCTTCATCTGACATAAGGATATCATTAAATCCGTTACCAACAGTTACAACTCCTCCGCTAAGGTTCTTTACAATCTCCAGCTTACATTCTGCAGCCCCTTCTCTTGGGAAGCTTTCAACGGATACACCTAAAGGCTCACATTCCTTTCTTACAGTACCATAGGTATCTGCAGTAAGGATGTGGATTTCAAGGTTTTCCTTAAGCGCATCTATTCTTTCTTTTATTCCAGGAATGAGCTTACCGTCTGTTGCAACTGTTCCGTTATAGTCCAGAACAAGATGTGATACTTCAATTGTTTCTCTACCTGGTATTTCAAATCTGAGCATATGTTTTCCTCACTTTGCTTACCTAATATACCATATCAGGCAATATTTCTTCAATCGACTATGCTCTTCTTTCGATATCGCTTTTAGAAAGATGCTTCTGTTCAGGTTCAATTGTAACAATGGTATTTTCTTTCAGATCTGTAGTAACAAAGGTGTTTGATCCAAGTACACAGTTGTCTCCGATATATACATTTCCAAGGACGCTTGCTCCTGCATAGATTGTCACATTGTTACCAATACTTGGATGACGTTTCTTTCCTTTAAGAGAAATACCACCACGTGTTGAAATGGCACCAAGAGTCACACTCTGATAGAGCTTTACATTGTCTCCGATTACTGTAGTTTCACCTACAACAATACCGGTACCGTGGTCGATAAAAAATGATTTTCCGATTTCAGCACCAGGGTTTATATCAATACCAGTTAGAGAGTGTGCATGTTCACTTAACGCTCTTGCTATAACCTTAAGACCCATAGTATAAAGCACATGAGCAAGTCTGTAGACTGTTATTGCATAGAATCCAGGATAGCAGTATACAACCTCTTCATAGGATTCCGCCGCAGGGTCCCCGTTATATATTGCAACAAGATCAAGCTTAAGACTCTTCCTTACTTCTGGAATATGGCTGAAGAACTCATATGTCTTTTCGTAATTTTCATCTTTAAGAATATCTTTAAGCATTTCCATGGCACTGCCTACTCCCTGGTCTTTACCATAAAGAACGTTTAGAAGCTTATCAATGAATTTTACCAGTTCTTTTTTATCTGGAAGAGTGTCAGTAAACTTAAGTTCATTTTCCTCTTCAGTTATCTGTTTTATAATCTCTAATCTATCCATATCCTTAACCAAAAAGTGCTGTTGAATAGTATCTGTCAGCTGAGTCCGGCAGAAGTGCAACAATTACCTTTCCTTCATTTTCTTCTTTCTTTGCAAGTTCTATTGCGGCATCAAGGGAAGCTCCGGATGTTATTCCTACAAGTATTCCTTCCTTTGTTCCAAGGAGCTTTGCAGCCTTTACTGCCCTTTCAAGGTTTTCCTTTACGATTTCATCAATGACTTCTACATCGAGTGCATCTGGAATGAATCCTGCCCCTATTCCCTGAAGACCGTGAGGACCTGGTTTTTCTCCAGATATAACTGCTGATGTATCTGGTTCAACTGCAACGACCTTAACAGATTCCTTCTTTTCCTTAAGATACTTTCCTACACCTGTAATTGTTCCACCGGTTCCTACACCTGCAACAAATATATCTACTGTACCATCACTGTCCCTGTAGATTTCAGGACCTGTTGTAACGTAGTGGGCATATGGATTTGCAGGATTTACAAACTGACCAGGGATTATTGAGCCAGGGATTTCAGCTTTAAGGGCTTCAGCCTTTTCGATTGCGCCACTCATGCCTTTACTTCCTTCAGTAAGCACTATTTCTGCACCATAGGCTTTAAGGATGTTTCTTCTTTCTACACTCATTGTTTCTGGCATTGTGAGGATAAGTCTAAGTCCCATACTTGCAGAAATTGATGCAAGTCCGATACCTGTATTTCCGCTTGTAGGTTCAATTAAAACTGTTCCTTCCTTAATGAGGCCCTTTTCCACTCCGTCCTTTACCATATATAAGGCTGCTCTATCCTTAGCGCTTCCTGTAGGATTGAGATATTCAAGCTTAACAAGAAGTCTTGCTTTTAATCCCAGCTCCTTCTCAATATTTGTAACTTCCATAAGTGGAGTATTCCCTGTTAGTTCCATTACATTTTTTCTGATGTCCATTAATTATGCTCCTTTCAAAAACAAAAAGCAGGATACATGCCGTATCCTGCTAAAGTCAACTGATTAAGTACATTCAATCCGCTTCCTGAGTGCTACGACAAAATGAAGACTATTAAAGCCTTTTCTTCGCAACAGCAACAACAGTTTTCGTGTGATCTGAATGTCATTTCTTTCTCCTTTTAAGAATCTATATTAAAATATTACTCCTGACATACCTTATAGTCAATTGTTTTTTATCACAAATTCCTACCTGTTTGGTAGGAATTCTTTTATGGTGGAATATAATTGCAATGTCAAGTAGATTTTATTTTTACTTGACATCCTGAATCTACTTCCTTGAAAACCACATATCCTCTTCATCAAGAAGTGAATAGATTCTCTTTTCGCTAATCTTAAGTTCCTCGGAAAGAACTGTGATAACAAGGTCAAGATATTCTCTATCTCTACTGTGATCTGTCCCTGCATTTACAAGAGTCTCAGCTATTGCACATGGCTCATCACTTCCTGCGAAATACAGGTCTACGTTTTCATGAAGAGATACCATGGTTCTTGCTTCAGTCTTACCTGGAATCACTGTGATTATCTCTCCCAGTCTTTTCTTTAATGCTTCCTTATCCTTTATTTCCACATTTGTTCTTACGCTTATGTATGGCATAGTCTTCCCCTCCTCATGTCCTATCCTAATTCTACAGCATGTATCCTGATTGTCAATCATACACTTGTGTTGATGTATTCTCATATGTTCGGTATAATATGTATATACGTATATCTTCTTTCCATATGGAGGAACCTGCATGAAAAAGATAACATATACCGTACTATGCATACTTCTCATATCTGCACTCGCAGGCTGCAAGGATACAGATGACCCTGCAACTCTTCCAGACCTTCTTTATGCTGAATATAACGGTATGATTACAGGTATTGACGGCAAACTTGTAACAATTGATACAGGAGAGTCCTTTATACTGCCTGACAGTATGACTAAGCAGCTTAATCTCTATGATATAGTAACAGCATCCACAGAATATATAAGTGGAACTGAAAAACCTTACATCATAAATTCTGTTACAGTACATAATGGAAATCCTGATATATCTTCTGATTTCAGAAAGACTGAAACTGACTTTACATACACTTCTCTTCAGCTTGGGGCAGCTCCTTCAAAAGGAAAAGTAAAGGTAATGTTTATTCCGATTCTCTGGAATGATGGTGTTCCTTTTGATAAGGAGTTCGAGGATATCATAGAAAAGAGATTCTATGATGACAGCAGCATATATACTGACAGCATCCATACATACTTTATGAATGCATCCTACAATATGCTTGATCTTTCCTATGATATTATGGCACCTTATGAAACATGCATGAGCTATTCCGACTGGATGACACATGTATGGAGTCCTTCTCAGAATGAGATTATGACAAATGCATATAAAAATGCACTGTCTGCTGCAGGAGACATTTCAGTATATGATTCAGATGGTAACGGTTACGCTGATATTGTTGTATTTATTGAAAATGTTGAAAGCCCATCATCCGCATCCTATGCATATACTATGACAAAGAATGAGACTGCTCTTCTTTCAGACAGTCTATTAAAGATGCGAAAGTATGCAATGTGCTTCTACAGGAATTTCATACATGTTGACGACTATAGAGATAATACAGTCATTCATGAGATGTCCCACCTCTTTGGAATCCCAGACCAGTATGACTATATGGGTTCCGAATCATATATATCCCGATTCGACCTTCAGGAAGGCGGATTCGGCGACTGGAATGCATATTCAAAATATGCAACTGGCTGGATAAATCCATATGTAATAACACCTGATGTGGAAAAGGTTACATTAAGAATTGGAGACAGTGCTGAGTATCCTGATGCGATTCTTCTTCCACCAGATAACTGGAATGGAACACCATTTGATGAATACCTCATAATCGATGTTTTTGCAGGAAGAAAGAACAATGAGAAACCATGGGAATTCTATGTATTCCCTGATTCAGAGAACTACAATGGCGGTGTCAGAATAATGCATGTTGATGCCCGTCAGGTATATACTGATGAGACCTTCTCTAAGTCAAAGGGATGGGTTGATGTAGAAAACTATGATATAGATGATTCGTACCTGGTTCAGAATGCATATTCCAACAGCAGCACCGATATTCCTGATCCATCTCCTGAAAGAAATGCAAAGTATCACTTTACTGAACTTATCCCTTGCAGTGGTGATGTTACACCAGACTATATGTATAACACAGCATACCTCTTCAGTGAAGGAACCAGATTCAGCATATATGACTACAGTCATAAGTTCCCTAATACCTACAGACTTAACCACAACGGTTCAGTTGAATATATAGTAAAGATAGATTCATATGACAGTACTTATGCTGTAGCAACAGTAACAATAGAAAAGATAACATACGAAAGGAATAACTAATTTATGAGAATAGCAGTAACATACGATAACGGAAATGTATTTCAGCATTTCGGACACAGCGAATACTTCAAGCTCTATGAGGTTCAGGATAACGAAGTAGTTGCAACAGGAGTAATTGGAACAGATGGTCAGGGACATGGTGCCCTTTCCCATCTCCTCTATGTATATCAGATAGATGTACTTATCTGCGGCGGTATCGGACCAGGAGCGCAGAGTGCTCTTTCTGAAGTAGGAATTGCGCTCTATCCTGGAGTTTCAGGTTCCTGCGACAGTGCAGTAGAAGCATATCTTAGAGGTGAACTTGTACAGACAGGTGCAAACTGCAACCACCATCATGAAGATGGTCACTCCTGCGGAGATCACGGATGTGGTTCACATGGATGTGGCGACCATAACTGCTGTCATTAGAAAACAAAAACCGGCTTAAGCCGGTTTTTTGATGTCATATATTAAGCATAACAAGTGCAAGGAGTATTATTCCAATACCATAGAGTTTTCTTTTCTCAAGACTCTCCTTAAAAATGAGATATCCCGCAGCACTTATGGCTAGAATTGTAAGAACGCTGTAGGCTGGATAGATGATTACTGCATCCACTGAGTGCAGTGCAAGGAGAAGGAATCTTGATGAAAAATAGTTTGGGATTCCAATCAGGAATCCGAAAAGCACATCCTTTAATGTCACCTTCTGCTTTTCCTTTATCCAGAACACAAACGAGATAAAGCATGCTGAAAGGAATGTGAAAAGAAGATAATGATCTTTAAGAGCGGACACTCCAACCTTGTCATATATGTTTATAGTAGAATCAGTAAGTCCACTTCCAAGAAGGAGTATGAGAAGAAGTGCAACGGAACCTGCCTTTTCCTTTTCTCCTTTTTCAGAGTTTATTACAAATATTGCAAGTATTGATAATGCAATTCCTGCAATCTGATCTATCCCTGGTTTTTCACCGAATACAACTATTGCCATCATGGTTGGGATTAATACTCCCAGTTTCATGAATGTTGCTGATATTGTAACACCATTAATCTTTATGCTCTTTTCAAGAAGCACAAATGAAAGAAGAAAAAGTATTCCTGAAAAAAGTCCAAGAAGCACAGCAAATGTAAGTCCATCTGCTCCTGCTGTCCTTTTCTCTTCCATAAAAAGAAATGACAGTACCGCGCAGAGAAAATAATTTGCGGTAAACATTGCCATATTGTTCTTTATGTGATTTTTACTAAGACGCATAAATATGGAAACGCATGCGCTTGAAAGTACTGCAAGTAAAAGATATATCATATTAATGACCCATATGGATTTCTTATTGCTAAATGACTAGTGAGTATTTGTTTCCTTCAAAAAAGTTTCCCCATCCAGACTTTTCTTTGAAATCACTGAAAGCCAAAATGCTTGCATCTGGTAGCTCAACATTCTTCTTTTGTAACATCATACATAGCGATTCAATTATAATCAAAGACTCTTCTCCAACACCAGGAATATCTGAGTAACTATATACCTGCGCAAGTTGGTGAAGGTGATCAATCAATATTACAAGCTCATCACTTTCATCTCCAGAAGTGCTCCCTTTGTATAAACGACAGAATGCATCGTACTCATCCTCCGTTATATACTCAAACTCCGATTCCTCATAATTTGACTTTTCAAACAAATACTGTGGCATGACCTCCATAAAACGAAAATCCCACTCATCCCAATACATATTTGTCACCTTCCACATTTCACGCGAAAGAATTTCCCAGGACTTTTCAGGGTAAATCTGCATAAGAAATTTCTCTATACACATTATTGAATATGCCATTCTTCCATTCATTGATAAGTTTTTAATTTGTTCATTATTCATTTTATATTCCATCTTTAATTTCACTCCATCCACTATAGTTCTCTTTAACTATCCCTTTGAATGCATATGTACAATTTTCGCACGATTTCTTTGTGCTACCAAAGTTATTTGTAGTGCTATGCAATACCATAATGTGTAAATTTGCCAACTTTGCACCTGCATTCAAAGCATTGTTTATGGCGTCAACCTCTGCACAATTACCTAATTCGTAATTGTTTAGAGACCTTTGCGGTAGCAATCCCTTTGCATCGTCTGACCCAAATATAATTGGATTTAAAATAGAATTATTAATCTTTATACCACTATTTCTACCATAATAATAACGTTCCGTCAATTCATCGTATACAACGCATACAGTGTTAAACTTATCGCGTTGTCGCTTTGAAATGTCCAAAAGTCTTTGCGCTTCATCCTCAGCCCAATGATTAGCTTCAACTTGCATATTAGCAATTATTTCACTTTTGCTAGGTTTTTTATCATCCGGCAAAGGCTCTTTTGCTCTTTGCCCTTTTGTCCCTACAAATAATCCACTATTCGGTTTGCTCATGCATTCCTCCTTTCATAAAAAGCTGCTGTTTTGCCTTTGTAAGAATATACCTCTATCCCGGATGCCTTTACCGCATCAAAACATGGATAATTTGCCGATCCGTACACTATAATTGCCTTTGGACTTAGTGTCTTAATCATCTGATTTAATCCCTTTTCAAAACGTGTCTTATCACAAGCCCTTCTAGGACTACCACCTACAGTTCCTATCGCAACAAAGCTGTTCTTTTGTATTCCTTCAAATGAGTAGCTGTATGTTTCAGTCGTTCCCCATCTCACATTGTTGATTACTGCTATCCCATTACTTCCAAGCCACCACCCTATCGTCCTCATTCTATACGTAGCATATATTTTCAATGCTTCAGGAAAGTCCTGATATGTTGAATAATCAGGTGTTATTACTCCTCCAAAACGCTTTAACACGGCTAACGCATGGCGTGGATTTTGCCATATTCCACCTTTTCCATCGAATTTGTAATCGTCAAGATAGAAACAAACAAAATCATTGGAAATAAATTTTTTTCTTTTAAATTTTTCGTATGCAGCTTCTGCATCTCTCCAGGTAACAATAGATGCTGGTATGTTTTGGGCTGTAGTAGGACAAAACGGAATATCATACTTGCAAAACGAAGCGCCTTCCAACATCCATGCATTCCAAATATCCTTACATCCACGTCTAATTACATTTTCCATTATTTCTTCTCCTCAAATATTGCGTCATTTAAAAATATGTTCTGGTTTAATATCGACATAATTCTTCACCTCCCTCTCATAATCGATTTCTTTTATCGTGCTATACTGAAACACCCTGAAAGATGTCTAAAATCATATGGAAAAGAATATTTCTTGTCAAATGCGTTTTTTAGTATCATTTGATATATGATACTAAATCCCGCATGCCTAAGTTGATAATTTAACCATTATACATAATTTCTAACATAGCCACGCATCCTCATGTGGATTAATGCAACAAAAAAGGTGATGCAACTGCATCACCTTCAAATGCCTATATATGAGATTAAGCTTCTGCCTTCTTTACTTCTGATTCAGCGTTTCTCTTAACTGAGTCGATTCCGTTTAAGCATCCAGCCTTTGATACATAACCTTCTGAAGCTAAGATGATTTCGCCGTTTCTAGCCTTTAATCTGAATCTGAATTCGCCAGCCTTGTCCTTGTAAACTTCGAACTTAGGATTCTTTTCTGATGAACCTTCCTTAGTCTGATCTTCTACTGGAGCAACTGGAGCGTTCTTCTTAACGCTTTCGATTCCGTTTACACATGCGGATTCAGTTGTATAGTGTTCGCTTCTTCCGATAACTTCTCCGTTACCTGCTACTAAGTTGAAGCTAGCTCCCTTTTCATTAACCTTCATTACATATTTGCCCATTGGTTTAATTCTCCTGTCTTTAAATTTCGTTTATGTAAATTACAATAACGGACTGATTAGTTCTGTGGAACGCAGAAGTCGCATGGGTCATGTCTGTTTGCAGCGAATGCTTCTTCAACAGTACCAGCGATGAGTTCCTTTGATCTTGTTAATGACTGACATTCAGTATCTAAGTGGTATGACTTACCGAATCTTGTCCAGTAAACGTCTGATGTACCATACTGACCCTGAGCGCTTAAGAGATCTTCTTCGCTAGCTGGGTTCCAGTCAATTGATGCAAGTGAGCATACGAGTAAAGCGCATGCTGCAACGATTGTTACAATCTTCTTTGTCTTTGGATCTAAATCCTTGTTCTTTAATAAAAGAACGATTAATGGGAAGAATGCGATAATTGAAACGATAAGTCCCATCTGATTCTGTAAGAAGTACTTAACCTTGTTAGCCTTGCTTGCTGGATCGATGTCGTTTGCCTTCTTCCAGAACTGTGATCCGATAATAACCATGATAAGGTCAGCAACGATAAAGATGATTAACCATAATAACTGGTCAGATACATAGAAGTACTTGTTTAATACGCAGATTGCAAGTGCTTCACAAACAATACCTAATACCCAGAATACAATAGCAAGAATTCTCTTTGGCATTGCAGCGCCTTTTCTTTCTTCCTTTGTCTTTGCTGATGTTCCGTCAGCTCTTGTGATTTTCTTTTCTTCAGCCATTTTCTTCTCCTTTTATTTGCCGTTAGCTTTAGTAATCTTTTTTGTTGTAGTTTTACCGGAAGTTGTTGTCTTTCCAGCAGTTTCAGTCTTCTTTGATGTTGTTGTAGTTGGTTTCTTTGCAGTTGTTGTTGGCTTCTTTGCTGGTTCTTCCTTCTTTGCAGCCGCATTTGCTGCAAGAGAACTCATAAGTGTTCCAGCAAGAGCACCCATAAGGTCAGCATTTCCATTTGATGCTGGCTTCTGAGTCTGTCCTCCTCCAAGAAGTGCAGATGCAAGGCCTGCCATCATATCGGCATTTCCGTTTGATGCTGGCTTCTGTGTCTGTCCACCACCAAGGAGCATTGATGCAAGACCTGATACCATATCAGTTTCTTCTTTCTTTTTTCCTGCGGAAGCTCCGCCTAAAAGTGCAGATGCAAGCATTGTAGCCATATCAGCTGATGCAGGTTCTTCCTTCTTTTTCTTTCCAGAAGTCTTCTTGTCTTCATCCTTTGAAGTATCAGTTGAAATAAGGGAACCGATCTTCTTGATGAGCATTGGTGCAAATATTGCGAGGATAGTACCAGCTTTTGCCTTTGTAAGTCCTGCCTTCTTTGCAACTTCTATGATAAGCTGAGCACTCTTGCTTCCACCAAGGAGTGATGAAAGGATTGAAGGAGTACCGTTTTCGTCAACTTCTTCGCTTACGTCTTCCTCTTCTTCAACCTGGCTTCCAGCCATTGCGTTCATGAGAAGTGATGAAACAACACTGTTCTTCTTCTTTGATGAAGAATTTGCGAGTACACCTGAAACAAGTGCAGGAAGTGCGCTTGTAAGGGCATCGGATGTTTCTGTCTTTGTTGTGCCTGATTTCTTGGCAACTTCGTTTACTGTAGCAGTTGAAATGAGTTGCTTAGCAAGTAACCCCATTAAATTGTTATCCATTGGATACCTCCCCCATAATATGATAATTTTATTATACATACTGACAAACTTATCTTCAAGCAAAAATCCTGTTTTTTGATGGCATTTTTAATCTCATTTTCTGCGATCTGATGCCATTTTATATGTAAATCAGGACACTTCCTGTGCGTTTGTCCGTGTTTTTTTTGTTCTTGTCCGTGTTTTCAGATGCTGTCCGTTTTTATGTACACAAAGCAGGGTAGAATCATATTGTAAATATCCATATTTCAAGGAGGACACTATGACTGACAGATACTATATTGAAAGTGCAGAATACGGCCAGGCCGAAGGCGGCATCGGATGCGGACCAATCGATGGACCACTTGTAGCTGAAGCAGCCGTAACTGATGAAAACGGAAACCATTTCTATTTATCTCTTGCTGAAGCCTGGGGAGCTCCAAACTTCTACAGATCAGATGACTCACTTTTCAGCATCCATATGAGTTCAGACGCTGAAAGCGAAACACTTGAGAAACTGAACAGCGCATATATTGAACTTGGTGACTATGAGACCATTTTCACTGAAAGAGACTGTGAATATTTTGACCTTATCCGTTACCTCGTATATCTCGTTCGTTCCACTGACCCTGGACTTGACGAATACGTTAAGGATACAGAAGGTCACTATCTTGATGAAATCTTTGTTCCTGAATCTGACATCGAAGAAGAGATAAGACTGGACAGCGAAGAATACTAAGGGATGTGATACCATGAAAAAGATTGCTGTAATCATGATTGGTATCCAGAGTTCCGGTAAAACTGAATATGTGAACAGATACCTTAAGGGCAGATATACAGCAATCGGAAGTGATACCCTCTATACAGAAAACAGTGAAATGTATGCTGTCATGAACTGTATAAGGGATGGTGAAAACTTTGTAATCGACAGCATCAATCAGAAGAAAGCTGATCGCGCAAAATATATTGCCCTTGCCAGAAAGAACAACTACAGGGTTATGGGTATCTATATGGAGTCCGTCCTTCCCTACTGTCTTGAAAGAAATAAGAAAAGGGGAAGACGGAAAGTTCCTGAAGATATAATCAGAGGGACGCTTAAAGGATTTGAGATTCCACACTATTCTGAAGGCTTTGACGATCTTTACCTTATGAAAATCAGAGGTAACTGCACCTACAGCTCAGAATGGAAAAACTGACATTACTATATCAATTGATATAATTTTATACCTCCAAAAAAGACACATCGATATGATGTGTCTTTTTTCTTTAAATACATAGTGTTATTTTTTCTCTTCTTCAGTTTTTACAAAACAGCTGTTAAGGTAGCATGTATATGACATTGCAGTAGCAATCGTGCTCATAAGACGCAGATCATCATCTATGTCCTTTTCCTTATCTTTTCCGCAGTTACTGTAGACGGATTCAAGTGCCTTTTCAAGAAGTCCCTTAAATGCCGTATATGTTTCTTCTACAGTATATTTTTCAGTTCTCTTTTTAAGAAGTGCATCCAGATTTTCAAGAGAAAGAACTGACTTTGCAAGGGATATGAAAAGAAGAACAGCTATGTGATCTCTGTAGTAGAGTTTCTTTACAGGACTTGCTACCATATGAAGCTTCACATAGTTACTGAGCATGGAATCTGTTACGGTTACTCCCATATACTCTGATACCGCATCATTTACAAACTTCACCACCTGCTTAAGGTAAAGACCTACATCAGGGATTTCTCTGTATTCTGGCAGTCTGAATTCTCCCATACTCTTTTCATCATTTAATCTTATTTCCATAATTTCCTCCGACAAGTTGTTATTTAACTCTTGACAGGTTATATGATAACCGATAAAATATGGTTATTCAAGAGGTTATTCGATAACCGAAGATGGGGTATTTATAAACTTTATATATTGCTATACCGCATCCTGCGTATAGACTGGTATGCTTTAATAGAAAAGAGACGTGAAATTCACGCCTCTTTTCATATGCAAAAATATTTTTATTTATTCTGTTTTCCTGTTATTACTCTTAGGGATTCTCTCATATTCTGATGCTTTATTCCAGTTGCATCAAATTTCGCTGTATGGAAAGCAAACTGCATGATTGGTCCGGAAAGGAATGCACAGATAAGAGTTCCTATTCCTACCTTTCCACCAAGAATAAATCCAATAAGCGTTGCTGTTGACAATATGCATATGCTGATAAGTCCGATTGGAAGCTTCTTGAATATCTTGTTAAGACCTACAATCAGTGTATCTCTTGGTCCACAGCCAAGTGCTGCTGCCATATATGTGTACTGCGTATATGCGATAATGAAAAGTCCTATAATCATCATGATTACAGCCCCTAAAAGTGTCTTTGGTTTTGGCACTATATCAAGCCAGTTAAAGAAGTCTACTGACTTTCCAACAGTAATAGCATCAATAATCATGGCGATACCTATTGGCTGCTTTAAAAGAATATCTATGATTAGTATCAGTACAGATACTGAAATCGAAGCTGTACCATATATGATCCCCAGTGTTTTTGAAAGTCCGAGATTAAGTACGTCCCATGGGGCCGCTCCAATGTCCGCATGGATTGTAAGGTAAACTCCAAATCCGTTTACAAAAAGTGAAACGAATGCAAGAAGTGCACTGTAAAGGATCGATTCTCCTGTTGTGTTACGTAATTTTGTCATACTTATATGTTCTCTGCTGTGTGTTTCAATGATGTGAGTTGCCTGTTAAGTATATTCCTTTCCTTTCCCCTTTTCAATAGGAACTCATCCTATTATTTACTTCATTCCTGCGTCTTTTCCCATTCACTTCTTTCTATCACATTTACGGTTTCAGATTTCTCCTCACCATGTATCTTCCAGTATTTCCTTTCCTTATGATGGAATCTGAATCCGCATTTCTCCTGTACACGTGCTGACTTCATATTCTCATCAAGATGGGCACACCAGATTCTTTCAAGTCTCATTTTTCCAAAACCTTTTTCAAGAAGGGCAAGAGATGCCTCTTTTATGTATCCATTCCCCCAGAATGGTTTTCCTATCCAGAATCCAAGTTCAGCCTCATTTTCCCCTATTCCGAAATTACTGTTCTTTCCTATCATAAGGCTGATGGAACCAATTGCCTTATTGTCACTTTTAAGGCACACCGCATATGTATATGGCACCATAAGTACATTTTTTATTACTTCACGGCTTGTCTCCAGACTGTCATGAGGTGGCCAGCCTGCACCAGGCCCCACATCCAGATCCTTTGCATACTCATATATGCTTTCTGCATCCTCCACTCTGAATGGGCGAAGGATCAGTCTTTCTGTTTCTATTATCATATTCTACCTTTTCTTACTACAAAAATGGGAAGGCATTTGTTATGCCTTCCCAAGATGCGTACTGTTATTCTATTTTATGTTTTCCTTAAGTATCCTGTAGAGTTCTTCTGTATCTTCCCTTGAAAGAGTATTCTTGTCAAAGAGATAATACATACCAGTAAGTTCTCTTATGTATATGTAGTGTGACACTGTCATATATGTTTCCATGGCAGCCCACTTGTGGAAGCCTTCTCCCATAATTGATTTTACCTTTATGCCCTCTTCACTTATTTCATACTCTCTGTCTGTAAAGAGCTTTGGATCCATCTTCTTTATTTTTCTGTCATATCCCATTCTCTGGATTTTCTTTATAAAGAACTGGAGCGCTAAGGTAATTACTCCAAGACCAGCATAAATCCATGTGAAAATGTCTACGCCATCCCCTATAAATGTAAGGAGCATACCGATACAGAAAAGAGTAAGCGCAGCATAAAGTAATCTTGTAAACTTCACGCGCTTCTTCGCGTCCTTTGTTTCACTCCATATTTCATACATAAGGTCATTGACCTCATCCGTCATCACAAGTCTTGTTTTAATCATATCGCAAGCACCTTTCGTATCAATTGATATTTAAGTCTAATTCAGGCCCTTCTTTTCAGCCATTTTCTTTCCAGGATTCCATCTGTTTACAATTATGTAGCAGATGATGCTGATGGAAAGACCTCCAACGATATCAAGAGCGTAATGCTGCTTTGTGAATACTGTTGACATGCAGATAAGGATTGCCATAACAAGGGAGTATACTCTGAATCCCCTGGAGATCTCTTCCTGCTTTCTTACACCGAGATAGCAGTACAGACTGATAAGACAGTGATATGATGGGAAAAGATTGAATGCCATATCAGATCCATCCGCTGCATAGATTGTAGCAAGAAGCTGTCCGAAAGGACCACTGAATCCCATATCTGTCATAAGTCCTTCTGCCACTCTATCCATATATGATGGAAGGAATGTGAAGAAGAGGAATCCTACTGCATAGGCAATGGAAAGTCCGATTATATAGTTATAGAAATTTGAACGTTTTGTAAGGGATACTGCAATTGGTCCACAGATCCAGAATACATATGAAAATACATATATTACTGAGAATACTGCAACAACCGGAATCATGTCGTCAATGAACGGAATCTTTGGGCACCATGCATTATCTATGGTTCCAAGCACACGGCTTAAAAAGTCTCCAAGTCTATATACTGAATACTGGAGAATAAAATATACAATTCCTGCGAGATATCCCCACCATGGAATCTTCTTTAACGTCTTCATAAAAATACCTCCTGAATCTACCTTACCATGTATTATATATCTCTATTCGTGATAGGTCAAATGCAGGTACCATAGCCCTCTGCTATACCCCAAATATATTTGCTTTTATATAATATGTAGGATATAATCAATGGAGATAAACATAGCTGATTTTTGAAAGGAAAACTAGCCATGCTTGAAAAGATTTTTACAAACCTGCAGATAGAACTGATTACCATACTTCTCTGTATCTATCTTCTTGTAAAACTTCATCACAGGAAAAACTACAGTGAAAAAATAAGACGCTGCTACATATGGGGTATTACCCTCATGGTTTTAACCGTTGTTAACTTCTTTGCACAGTTCCCTGACCTTGGCCTTGGTTTCAAAACCGTGCTCGGAGGACATATCCTGAACACCTTCTATATGCTCAGCTCAAGTATTGCAACCTTTGCCTGGTTCGATTACACAGAAACCGTACTTGATTCTGGTCTTCTTGCAACAACAAGAAAAAGAATCATGTGGCTCATCCCACTTATCCTCTTCTCTCTTCTCTGTTTCACAAACTACTGGACGGGAATCATATTCGATATCGGGCCTAATGGAGAATATATAAGAGGAAATGTGGCAGTTCACTTCTTTTTCGGTTACTTCTATGTTGCAATCAGTTTACTTAGAACAGTCTACTGCTACGCAAGAAAGAAATCTCTTGATAAATACGGAAAAGGTGTAATTCTCACTTCCATCGTTTTCATCGTTGGAATGATTCTTCAGCTTTTCTTCTATCATAACTACATTATTGTTGCCTACATCCTTGGACTCTTTGCAACTTATGTAGAAACATGTTCAGAAGAAGAGACTCTCTTCCGCGAAAAGAAAATGCAGAGTCTTACAGACAGAATCACAGAACAGGCTGGTCTTGGTATCTGGGAAGTAATTCTTGCTCCAGGAAAACCTGCACAGATGATTCCAAACAGTATGATGGCTGAACTTCTTGAAGTAAAAGGTTTACGAATGGCCTATGAGGATGTATATCAGCACTGGAGATCACGTATAAAAGCAGAAGAACTGGAAAAGGTAAATGAATACTCTCTCAAGATGCAGAGAGGTGAAAAGGCTGAAATAATCTATGAATGGAACAGCCCAACCCGTGGAATCCGTATCGTAAGATGTGGTGGTGTCGGTGTAAGAAAAGAAGATGGAACTATCGTGCTCCATGGTTACCACTATGACGTAACAAGCCAGATTCTTCAGGAACGTGAACAGCAGAACCTGCTTCGTGAAGCCTACAGAGAATCCGAAAGACAGAAAGAAGAACTCCGTACAGTAATTCAGAACTACAGAGAAGCAGACTATGACAGAAGAATAGACTTCCTTACAGGACTATATAACCGTCTTGATCTCTTCGAACTTCTGACTGAAGTTCTTTCAGGAAAGCGCGAAAAGATCAAATCCATGTACATGATGGATATCGATAACTTCAAGGCACTCAATGACCAGTATGGACATACCTATGGCGACAGATGCCTTCAGGAAATAGGTGGTGCGCTCCTGAAATACGGAAAGCAGAACAACCTGTATTTCTACAGATATGGTGGAGAAGAACTCTTAGGCGTATGCTTCGATGAAGAAAAAGAAGCATCAGAAATTGCAACTGAACTTGTAAATCTGGTTTATTCACTGAATATTCCAAGAGACGATTCAATCTACAAGCGTGTAACAGTATCCGTAGGATATACTACGAACAACTGCAGATATGAAAAGATGATCGACAAGGCCGACATAGCTATGTACAAGGCTAAAGAACTTGGAAAGAACAGAGCATTCTCCTACGAGGATTTATAAAACAACAAAACGCGGCTTCGCCGCGTTTTTGATTTGAATTTTTACTTGATACTTACTTTTGCCTTTAAGTCTTTTGGAATCTGATCTTCTTTTATTTCTTTGCATCCATCTATCTCTAGATATTTAAGTGAATCCTTAAGAC
>JAKSSM010000090.1 GCA_024403065.1 Clostridia bacterium
TTACCATCTTTTCCTATTGCATTTATCATATACTGCTTAGCCCGTTCAGCAGTCTCTTCAGCAGCATCTTCTTTCTTTGATGTGAAATTGCATACTATAAGGTCACCGAATGGCGGATATTCCATATATGAACGAATATCAAGTTCATTTCTCACAAAACCATCATAGTCATGATTCTTGACAGAACTGAAAATGAAGTTCTGTGGTTCAGATGTCTGAATAAGAACTTTACCCTGCTCACTTCCACGTCCAGCACGTCCTGCAACCTGAGTAAGGAGCTGATATGTTCTTTCAGCAGAACGGTAATCAGGAATATTCAGCGTTACATCGGCATTTATAACTCCAACAAGACCAACATTATCAAAGTCAAGTCCCTTTGCAATAATCTGTGTGCCTACCAGAATATCTGTTTCCTTCTTTCTGAAACTCTTCAGTATTCTGTTTACTTCGCTCTTCTTTACAGAGATATCCAGATCCAGCCTTTCAACTGTTTTATCAGGGAATCTGTCTTTTAGAAACTCTTCTACCTGTTCGGTACCAGTTCCAACATACTTTATGTATCTGCTTTCACATTCAGGGCAGATTTTTGGAACACTGAATTTCTTTCCACAGTAGTGGCAAATAAGACGGTTTTCCGTTTTATGATATGTAAGTGAAATACCACATTCTGGACATTTAACTACATGGCCACATGAAGAACATGACACATAATTTGAATATCCACGTCTGTTCTGAAGAAGAATTACCTGCTTTCCTTTTGAAAGATTTTCACTCATAAGATCATACAGACGACTGCTTAAAAGTGTTGTATTTCCATCTTTCACTTCTTTTCGCATATCACAGATCTCTACTTCTGGTAGTGGAGTCTCATTATATCTTTTCTTAAGTTCAAGCAGTCTGTATGTTCCATCCTGCGCCCTTTTATATGATGTAACCGATGGAGTTGCTGATCCAAGGATGAGAACACCATCATATGTCATAAGCCGTTTTGCAGCTATATCAACAGTCTCATATTTTGGATTCATATCAGACTTGTATGTACTTTCATGTTCTTCATCAAGAATAATGACGCCAATGTCAGTAAGTGGTGAAAATACAGCCATTCTTGCACCGATAACAATCTTAGCTTCACCGTTTCTTATTCTGGTCCACTCATCATATCGTTCTCTTCCTGTAAGTCTTGAATGAAGAATTGCAATGCTTTCTTTTCCGAATCGTCCTGCAAATCTTTCAACCATCTGCGCTGTAAGCGATATTTCAGGAACAAGCATAATTGCTGTCTTTCCAACTGAAAGAACTCTTTCAATTGCATCCATATATACTTCAGTTTTACCAGATGATGTTACACCATGGATCAGAAAGATATCTCTCTTTCCTTCATCGATACTCTTTCCGATTGTATCTGCTGCATGCTGCTGTTCAGCAGTAAGTGCCAGTGGTTTTACATATTCGCTTTCAACATCCTTTAATGGTTTCTTTTCTTTTCCCTCTTTAGGTGCTTTACCATTAGGAATAAACATATGAAGTGCATCAAAATATTTGATGCCATATCTTTTTCTCATCCACTCGCATGTTTTTACAATCTCTGGAGTGAGGTGAAGACAATCCATTCTTGATATTACTGGTTTAATAATATTCTCTGGTACGTCAGTAGTATCTGATAATTCAAACACGTAGCCTTCATACTGTTCTTTTCCAAATGGCACAAGAACTCTGTCACCAGCACTCAGGGAAAGCTCCCCACAGTCATAGGTAAAAAGGTTATCTGTAAATTTACTTTTGTTTTCCAATACTACTATATTTGCGTACATCTATTTATCCAAAAACCATTTGGAGAATTCACAGCCACAGTAATTCTGCCTGTAGAGCTCGTACTTTTTTGCAAGCTCGATGCTTTTCTTGAATCCATCCTTTTTCTTGAAATCCATATCCAGGAATGTAAGTCCATATCGTTCTGCAGTTTCCTCTCCTATCATCATGATAAGAGGAGAATTTTTATGAGGACTTACCGTTAAAGTTGTTGTAAAGATACTGTATCCCAGTTCCTTCGCAGCCTTTGCAGTTCGATCAAGCCGAAGTCTGAAACACTCGGTGCATCGTTTTCCGCCTTCTTTTTCCTTTTCGAGACCTGATACAAAACTGAAATAATCTTCTGGTATGTATTCACCTTCAATGAACTTTACCTGGTCTTCTTCATTCAGTCCCCTGTTGTATTCTGTAATGAAACGGATCTGACTCTCTTTTCTCTTTTCATATTCATCTCTGTCAGTAATGTTGGGATTGTAATAGAATACAACAACATGGTAGTCAGGAAGAAGTCTTTCAATACACGCTGTTGAGCATGGACCACAGCAGGAATGAAGAAATACTGTACGTTTTTCCTTCTTTTCTGTGACAGAAATATCTGAAATTACTTCGTTATTTCTCTCACCATATGCAGTTTTAAGACCACTTAATTTTTCTTTCATACTATTTGACAAATTGAATAATGAATGTCATACTTTAACAAGATATTATACCATAGGAATATATTAAAAAGGAAGATATGAATAAGAACTTGGAAGAGTATTTTAGTGGAAGAAGATTCCACTCAATCTCAGATTATCTGAAAAAAGAATTTGGAGAAAAAACCATCAAACTTTCAATTGATGGTGGTTTTACATGCCCTAACAGAGATGGCTCAAAAGGCATAAACGGCTGCACATTCTGTTCAGACAGTGGTTCAGGTGAATTCAGTTCCAACATTGAAGATCAGATAAAACTTCTGTCTGTTAAATGGCCTAAAGCAAAATATATCGCCTATTTCCAGAATCATACGAATACATATGCGCCTGTTGAAATACTGAAAGAAAGATACAGCGCTGTTCTAAAGAACGAAAAAATATCAGGTATTGCAATTGCTACAAGACCTGACTGTATTACTGATGAAGCACTTGATCTGCTTGATGAAATCAACAGAAACAACTTTATGTGGGTTGAGCTTGGGCTTCAGACAATTCACGAAAAAACAGCTGAAGAAATCAACAGATGTTACGATTTGAACTGTTTTATGGATACATATAACAAACTGATCGAAAGAAACATAAAAGTCGTTGTACACCTTATTCTGGGCCTTCCAGGGGAAACTGAAAGTGATATGCTGGAATCAGTAAGGTATGTTTCTCACCTGAAGAATCTCTTCGGTATCAAACTTCATCTGCTGAATGTAATGAAAGGTTCTACTCTTTCAGTTACTCACCCAGATTATGTATCCTTCAACTCAATAGAAGAATATGTAGACCTTGTTGTAAGATGCGTAGAAATTATACCAAAGGAAGTAACTATCCATCGTCTGACTGCCGACGCAAAAAGAAACCTCCTGATAAGCCCCGTATGGAGCTTTAACAAGAGGACAATTCTTAATTCTATAAACGACAGACTCAATCTCCTTGACACTTGGCAGGGAAAGAAAGCCTGATTATTCTGAAACTTCTTTCTTAGAAGTTTCTTTTTTTGCCTTTTTCTTTTTCTTATCTGAGGCCTTTGATGAAATAATCATAAACTGGAGGATAAGAATTACCAGGAAAAGAAGTGCAAGTGTTCCAAGTATGATATATAAAAGGACTGGATCATCAAGGAGTGATGCAGGCTTTTCTGGTTCTGGTTCAGGTTCTTCTGGTTCATCATCGCCAAAAAGCAGGTACTTTGTCTGGTCAAGAACCTCATCTGATGAAATTACATATGAATCAGTGAAAGTCTTTTCCTTTTCATCAAAGAACATCCATTTTGCTTTTACTGAAGAATCTGCTGAATCTACTGGTGTAATATATCCCATTCTGATTCCTGTCTTTTTTGCAACAATAACAGGAATATCGAATTCATTGTATGAAACAACATCAAGGCTGAATCCGTCCGGAACTCTGATTCCCTTGAAATCATCAAGAATCATAAATTCCTTTTCATCAATAGTGATACCAAGAGCATTCTGCTTCTTTATTTCATAATAGTTTGTGCCATCAGGAAGAGTTCCATCTTCCTGAGCACGAATGACGTTTACGGTATATGTCTTTGTTGAACCATTTTCTGCTGTAACAGTAATAGTTCTCTTGTTGTCACCTACATTAAGCTTGTTTGAACCACTGATTTTTGCGGATGCATTACCATTGGATGTCTTGTAACCGACAACTACTTCTTCAGTCTTGTATTCAACTGTTGCAGTATATGATGTAATGTTATATGCAAAGGATGGATAAAGTTCACCCTGTGAAACAGTGATGTTTGAAAGATTGGCATCCCCAGACTTTTCAGGATCCTTTACAGTAACAGTTTTAGTAATTACTTTTCCATCGATATCAAGATTATCTGCACCACTATCACTGACACTTTTGGTTCTAAATTCCAAATTAACAGTTCCTGCATTCTTTGCTATGAATACTACAGTAAAATATAGAGAAGATGAACCATCAACGGTTTTGCTTTCGGCCGCATACAGACCTTCCGAATCATTAGGTGTAAGAATACTATTTCCGTCTCCGTGTGATTTAATTGCTAAAATATTTGCGTCTTCTGACCCTACTGCAACATTCATTGCACATAAGTTTGATCCAGTAGCTTTAATTGTAAATGTAATAGTATTACCCACAATAACAGAACTATTACCAGAAACACTCACGCTACATGAAGCTGCATTAGCAAATTCAAAACTAAATAAAAATAATATTGCAATTAATAAATATTTAACAAAATGTTTTTTCATTTAAAAATCCTTTATTGAACAATATCGTATAAATTTACAAGATTTCTTCTAACTAGTACCAAGTCAGATGTTGTTACTTTTCCATCTTTATTGATGTCTGCTGCGGCTAATAACTCATTTTCCAACTTACTCAAATTTACTAAGTATCTTCTTAAATAAACTAAGTCAGAGGTAGTGATTATTCCATCAGAATTTAAGTCACCCCTCACTACAATCTTTGAATCAAGAATTGTTTCATTCTGACCATTGGTTACGACAATCCTGGTGCCAGTAGTAATTATGCCACCAGTCATATCATTTCCCTTGCTGTCGTAGATTACAAGTGTACATCCGTCTGTTGTGTACATCTGAACAAGCTGTTCATATGTAGTGCCGACTGGAAGTCCATAGATAAATGCACTTTCTGGAACATCTGGGTTGTCAGGTTGATCTGGATTATCAGGGTTATCTGGTTCATCAGGATTTTCTGGATTATCAGGTCCAACTGGGTCAACAGGCTTTGGATACTGCTGTCCGCCGTTTGCCTTTGCAATACTTACAGTGTAGATTCTTTCAAGTCCTGAACTTGATGTAACCTTGATTTCAGCAGTTGTGACTGATCCAACACCATCTTTCAGTGTAATCTCCCCTGTTCCCTCAACCTTGGCATCACTCTTGTATGCTTCAGCTGTAATTTCAACTGTTTCAATAGATGGATCTACAATCAGATCGTATTCTGAAGTATAGGCATTAAATGTCTGATTTAATCTTAAATCCTTTACTGATAAACTCTTTAAATAGTTTATGTTATTACCACTTCCAGGTCTTGGACATGCTGTTTCAGGCATATTTTCAAATACCGGAATCTCAAAAACCAGACTCATATCCAGGAACTTTGAATAGGACTGGTAAAGGAATGATGTCTTTGAAAGAGTATCTCCGATATATGTTGCATACTGATGAGATGCAAGATACTTTTCTCCCCTGTTTACATCCCAGTTTACAAGATATTTTGTATTCTGTCCGTCAGCAATATATTCAGAAGCATGCCACAGTGCACCACCAAGTATTGATGCATATCTTGAATTCCATGGACGGTTATATGATGTACCAGTTCCACTGGCACCACCCTTAGCATAGAGAAGTCCTCTTTCAACAGCATCAGCACCAGACGCGCTGATATTGAAGAAGTTGTAGTAGCCTTCATAACCAGGAATTGTTCCTGAAATACTTCCGCCACCTCCACCTGTTCCCTGTTCCTGAAGGATGGTTGATGCAATTTCATATGGACTTACCTTGGAGCGCTTTGCACATTCCATGATACAGTCAGCCCATGTTGCGAAGGAATCCTCAGGGAAATCACCCTGCATAAAGGTTCCATTAAGCATATTCTGAAGTCCTTCTTTTGTCTGAGTTTCTGCATCATAGCCAAGAAGAAGGAACATAAACACATTATTTGCGTCAAGGAAATTTCTAGGATCCATATAGTATGCAACTGCAAGAGTTGACGCAGCATAGTATTTTGAACCATCAGACTTTTTGATATATTCACCTGTTGAAAGGTCATAGGCATATCTGTCTGCAGATCTGTATGCTTCAGCTGATGAAGTTGTTACAAGTCTGTGAGGTGTACCAGCTGTAGGAACCTTGGATTCAACCTGAACAGCCTTGTTCCAGTCAATACCTGTTTTCACAGCTTTGAATATCCAGTTAGGATGAAGATTATGGAGTTCGCGAAGTGAATCCTTGTATGATTCAGGGAAACCCTGAATATCAAGATAACCTTCGAAATCATCCTTAAGGTCCATAAGGCATGCCTTACTTGAAATGTATCCATCATTTCCCGCCTCAGTCTTGACCTTGTACCACATTACTCCTTTTGAATCCTTGTTATCCTTATTGATGTATTCAAGTACTTCAACCTGGTCACCATGGCTTAATTCTTCAACTACTTCACCTGTTTCAACAGCAGTAAGAACCTTTGTATCATTGATTCTGAAAAGGTCACTTCTTACATATCCGATTTCATCTTCTGCAACCTGGATACTGTACCAGAGTT
>JAKSSM010000091.1 GCA_024403065.1 Clostridia bacterium
AATCCCAGTTTGCTTTTGCTGTATAGTATATCTTTTCTACATCATCAACAGTATCCTCATCATCAACCACCTTGCTGTTCTTATGCATGTTTCTGTTTATCTTTCCCCCATGCATCTTTACAAGAAGCTTAAGTGACATTGGAATTTTTCTCTTTGGTACTTCTCTGCTTATGCTGTGTTTTGAACCATCATTCAATTCAACAAGTCTGTCTCCAGCAATATCATACATATGCATTGGAGTATCAAACTCCTTGGAAAGCATTCCAAAGGCAACAAGAAGAAGACTTTCTCCACCTGTAACATCGAAATATATCTGGTTTCCCTTATCGATTTCACGCTTTACAACAGCTCGCATGGAGTTAAGCACTGACTGAAGATCAGCACGAGCCAGCTGATTGAATACAACACTCTGTACTTCACAGTATTTCTTGAGGAACTTTACAGTTCTCTCCTTCTGCTCAGCAATCACTTCGTTGTAACCAAAGAAGACAACCTTGTCAACTTTGAAATTCATGCAGGTAATATTGTTTTCTATTGGTTCTCCACCAAGAAACTCAAAATTTACTACCACAGTTTCCTCCTCTATTTGTCAAGTACCTCTACCTGAATATCCTTTACTACCTCTTCCATATATCTGATATCTTCATCTGAAAGTTTTACTGCTACAGCCTTTTCATTATCCTTTACAGACTTAGGCTTTCTCATACCAACAAGAAGACTCATGTTTTCAAACTGTGAAAGAGCCCATGCTTCAGCAAGGTTTGAATATGAGCAGTTATACTTTTCTGTAAGTGGTTTCCATGCTTCAAAGGTTCTTCTTAAACCTTCTTTGTATTTTTCTTCAGTCCATGGAATGCGTGATCTGATATCAGTCTTTCTGAATTCTTTATCGAGGAATTCAGGTCCTGTAAGGAATCCCTCTTCAAGAACTCCATATACCTGGAATGTTACATTGTATTTTCTGCATACATCAAAATATTCGCGACCATGGAATGGTGAAAGAACAGAGAAGAATTCCTGTACTACTGATACATGTCCACCATTTTCCATATACTCTACAAGATCTTCAGGCTTTGAATTTGAAAGGCCATAGGTTCTGATCTTTCCTTCCTTTACAAGTTCTTCAAGGGCCTCCACTGTCTCCTTTACAGGAGTGTTCCTGTTTACATAGTGAACTATGAGGGAGTCAATATATGAAAGCTGCATTCTTTCCAGAATTCCCTCAACATCCTTCTTTACTGCTTCTTTACTTGTGTCGTTATTTACTGTATATCCGTCACGGCTGTAATGGAACTTGCCGCCATCATTTCTCCAGTTTAAAGAACATTTTGACTGAACAAAGAAGTCCTCTCTCATACCTTTTAAAGCTTCTCCAAGAAGTCTTTCTGATTCACCAGTTCCATATACAGGAGCAGTATCAAGATAGTTGATACCTGCATCTTTACATGCCTTTAAAAGTTCAACTGTATCTTTTACTGTGGAATCTCCATCAGTCCATACACTTCCTCCTCCCAGTCCCCATGTGCCAAGAGCTACTCTTGAGACATTAAGTGAACTGTTTCCAAGCTTATGATATTCCATAATTATGTCCTCTTTTCTTTCAGTATTTAAATATGTTCAGTATCTGTCATATATTTTGAAAGAGTACGATAAACCGCATTCTTTCCTTTGAGTTCCTCTAATAAAAGGTCTATTACCTTTTCAGCTAAACCTGCCTCATAAAGATCTACCCCAAATATTCTGTCATCTCTTAAGATATCCTTTACAGCATTCTCCACTTTATTTCTGTCCGTTTCACCTGGCACGATTCCTTTAAGTTTTTCTGCAAGTTCATTATAGAACGGATCTGCACTTACTTCAAACGGTTCAAGACTGTCATCTAAGGAAACAAGATATCTGAGCCAGCCGGAAAATACCAGCGGAATACAGATAAGATTATCCAAATCCATTCCCCGTCTCATATATTCCTTTATGGTTTCACCAAATCTTACAGGAAGTTTCTGGGATGTATCCATTGCAATTCTCTGCGGTGTATCAGGAAGGAAAGGATTTGGAATTCTTTCTTCCAGAACCTCTTTAATGAAATCTTCCGGCGAAATAATACCAGGGTCTGTTACAACAGGAAGTCCTTCAGTATATCCCAGTCTATACACAAGAGTTTTAAGAACAGGGTCAAGCATCTCCTGACTTATCTTGGTGTATCCGAGAAGGCATCCATATACAGCAAGTGCTGTATGAAGTGGATTCAGGCATGTTGTTACCTTCATTCTTTCCGCTTTAAGAACAGTATCTCTATCAGTTACATATACTCCAACCTTGTGGAAATCCGGTCTTCCATTTGGGAAGCTTTCTTCTATTACAAGATATTCAGGTTTCTCCGCATTGGTAAATGGTGCAAGATATGTCTTCTTTTCTGTAACAAGAATGTCCATATCAGTAAAACCATCACCTTTAAGCATTGCCTGTACCTTAGGATCAGGCCTTGGTGTAATCTTGTCAATCATGCTGTATGGGAAAGCAACATATGATGGGTCAAGGATATATCCGAGAAATTCCTCTTCACATTTCATATTCTTTACCCAGCCTTCTGCAATATATTTTACTGCATTTTTCAGTCTGTCACCATTATGAGAACAGTTATCAAGAGAGCACATGGAAATCCTGAGTTTTCCTGTCCTGAATCTCTCATAGAGAAGAGCGGTAACTGCCCCAAGATAACTTAAAGGGTTCTCCGGTCCATTCAGTATATCGGATGATATTTCTTCCTTTACATCCCCTTTTGCATCAGTTATGCTGTATCCCTTTTCTGTAATTGTAAAGGTTGCAATTTTTAAAGAAGGAGATCTGAAGATTTCCTTAAGTCTCATAAAATCATCGGAATCATGAGAAAGAAGGAGTGCTTCTGTTACAGAGGATATAATCTTCTTTTCCATTTTTCCTGAACCGTCAAGGGTTACAAGAATAGAATGATTGTCATGAGCTCTATAAATGCATTCTATGTTTTCTCTATCGAATCCAGAACATGTGATAACTCCTTTATCAGTAATTCCTTCTTCAAGCATTCTGTCAGCAAGATTTGCAATATATGCTCTGAAGATATTCCCCCCACCGAAATGAATCCATTCAGGTTCTTTTTCTGTGGTTTCTCTCACCTTAAGTATGTCATAGGTTGGAACGGCATATCCTTTTTCAGTATATTCAGTTCTGTCTGATGAAATAAAAGTACTATCCAGTTTCATCTCTATCTTCCCTCTGACTTCTTAAGGGATTCCCAGATACCGTTAAGACATGCAGCACCCACTGCTCTGTAATACAGGCCATAGCCCGGCATTGCCTTTTCTCCCCATATCATTCTTCCTTGGTCTGGACGTCCTGGTCCGTCAAAGCCCGTTTCATAAAGGGCCTTCATTATTTCATACATATCAAGAGAACCGTCAGATGAAAGGTGAGCCGCCTCTTCAAATGTACCATCTCCTGTATATTTTATGTTTCTCACATGGGCAAAGTGGATTCTACCCTTTAGGGAACGGATGATATCTGGAATATCATTTTCTCTGTTGGAGCCAAGAGAGCCTGTGCAGAGTGTAACTCCGTTATGAACATTATCAACCGCATGAAGCATTCTTAAGATGTTCTCTTTTCCTGTTATAATCCTGGAAAGTCCGAATACCGGCCATGCAGGGTCATCAGGATGTATTGCCATGTCGATATCATATCTGTCACACACAGGCATAATTGCTTTAAGGAAATATACAAGGTTACTGAAAAGCTTTTCAGAATCCACATCCTCATACATTTCAAAAAGTTCCTTTATCTTTGCCATTCTTTCAGGCTCCCAGCCTGGAAGAATAAAACCATTTGACTTGTTGTCCACTGATGAAAACATTTCTGTCGGATCAATCATGTCAATTACCTTCTGGTCATAGGCAAGAACAGTTGACCCGTCTGGTCTTTCTTTTGCAAGGTCTGATCTTGTCCAGTCAAAAACAGGCATGAAGTTGTAGCATACCATATTGATGCCGTTTCTTCCCAGTTTTTCCAGAGTATTTATATATCTTTCGATATACATATCTCTATCCTTATCTCCAACCTTTATGGAGTCATGAATATTTACACTTTCGATTCCGGAGAGTCTTAAACCACTGTTTTCAACAGTTCTTTTCATCTCCTTTATCTCATTTTCATCCCATTCTTCGCCTGGCTTTGTATGATAGAGAGTAGTGATTACACCACCTACTCCCGGTATCTGCCTTATATCTTTCAGTTTTACGGAGTCAAACTTTTCTCCGTACCATCTTAATGTCATTTCCATATATCTACCTTTTTTACCTTTTAAAATCCGAAATATTCTTTCGCGTTATAGTATGAGATTCCCTCAATTATCTCTTTAAGACACTCACTGTCATCAGGATATTCACCATCTTCCACAAGTCCCCCTATATATGAACAGAGTATCCTTCTGAAATAGTCATGCCTTACATATGATGTGAAACTTCTTGAATCAGTAAGCATTCCAATGAATGTACCAAGATTTCCAAGAGAAGAAAAACTCTTAAGCTGTGAAAGTATTCCCTCTTTACTGTCATTGAACCACCAGGCGGCACCATGCTGCATCTTGCCTCGAAGTTCTCCCTGGAAGGAGTTGATTACAGTATCTATAAGTGCATTGTCATTAGGGTTCAGTGAATATACAACTGTCTTTGGCATACCCTTTTCATTTACCCTGTCAAGGAACTTTGAAAGGTTACCTGCCTTTGTATCAGCTGAAATTACATCAAAACCGGAGTCAGCAGAAAGCGCTTTATACATCCTGCTGTTTATGTTTCTTTCAACACCAAAGTGAAGCTGCATTACCCAATCTCTTTCATAGTATTCACCTGAGAGGAAAAGAAGCACTGCAGTTCTATACTTCTCACATTCAGTATCAGTAAGAGTGTTACCTTCAAGTTTTCTCATAAGGATAGCATCTATTTCACTTTCATCTGCTTCCATATATGGAATGTACTGAAGTCCATGATCTGAGACACGGCAGCCGTGACAGTCAAAGTATTCCATACGGTTTCTAAGGGCTTCTTTTAAGCTCTTAAAGTCCGAAATATCCACTTCTGATACAAGGGACAGTTTCTTTACATACTCGCTGAAATCGTCTTTTTCTATGGCTACTGCCCTGTCAGGTCTGAATGCAGGAAGGACCTTTACTCTGAATGTAGTGTCTTCTTTAATCTTCTCATGCCATATGAGAGAGTCTATGGGGTCATCTGTTGTACAGACTACTTCCACATTGGACATTTCTATAATCTTTCTTGGTGAAAGTGCACTGTCTCTAAGATATGTTTCTGTGAGGAACCAGATGTTTTCTGCCGACTCATTTGTAAGGTGTGCAGTAATACCGAAGTATTTCTTGAGCTCCATATGAGACCAGTGATGGAGAGGGTTTCCGATTGCACTTTTCAGTGCATAGGAAAATGCCACGAATTTATCGTGGTCTGTCATACTTCCTGTAATATACTCTTCAGGCACCCCTGCTTCTCGCATAAGACGCCACTTGTAATGGTCAGCCTTAAGCCACATCTCCGTAATATTTTCATAGGGCTTGTCCTCGAAAATCTCTTTCGGATCAATATGGCAGTGATAATCAATTATTGGAAGATTTTCTGCGTATTTATGATAAAGTTCCCTTCCTTTATCATTTTTCAGCATAAACTCCCTGTCTAAAAACTGTGACATTCTATATCTACCTTTCAAAAAACACTGTTTCAATTATATATCCATCTCTTCCATTATTCAACCTTGCGTAATTCAAGGAGACTCTGTGAAGATTGAATGAAACCGGTTGACTCACAGAATTTTTTCTTTAGAATGTAGATAAACATATCAGAAGGGGTAGAAATTTGAACAGGAACAGTTTTAGAGAAAAAATAGCAGGGCTCTTCTATAACAGATACGGTTTCGATATTCTTTCAAGAGACCTTACATACCTTTCCTGTATTCTGATGGTGGTATCGCTTTTCATAAGACTTCCCTTTTCAAATCTTCTGATACTTGTTCCAATGGGATTTGCCTACTACAGGGCATTCTCAAAGAACATACAGAAAAGATACAGTGAAAACGCCTGGTACATGGAACATGTAAGAGGAAGACTTGTTTCAGGAAAACAAAAGATAAAAAAAGACAGAACCTACAGATATTTCAGATGCCCGGAATGTGGCATGAAATTAAGAGCACCCCGCGGTACAGGGAAAATTGAAGTAACCTGCAGACAGTGCGGGAAAAGGTTCAGAATCAAAGTTTAAAATTTCATAATTTTTCTTCTCATTAAAACAAACAGAAAAAAGGGGCCGAAGCATCTGAAAAAGATTGGCTCTTTTTTCATGCTTCAAAAGAATTTACAAATACACTTTATTAATTCTATTCATATCTTTTATTTGATTTATCTATGCCTATATACTAAAATTAAGAAAAATGGAGGTGCATTATGGCAGAAATCAAAATAAATGCTGTTGGAGACAAGTGTCCAATTCCTGTTGTAAAAACAAAGAAGGCATTAAAGGAAATTACAGAAAAATCAGTCGTTACAGTAACAGTAGACAACGATATCGCTGTACAGAACGTGACAAGACTTGCAACAAACAATAACCTTGCAGTTACATCAGATAGACTTCCTGACGGAAATTTCGAAATTGTAATT
>JAKSSM010000092.1 GCA_024403065.1 Clostridia bacterium
TCCTCAGTTACTTAACGCCATAGAAATAGAAAACAATGGAGTAAAGATTGTTGCAGAAGTTGCCCAGCAGATAGGAGACAACAAGGTTCGTTGCATCGCAATGAACTCAACTGATGGTCTTGTACGTGGTGCAAAGGCTGTAGATACATGTTCACCAATCAAAGTACCAGTAGGTGAAGAATGCCTGGGTAGAGTATTCAATCTTCTTGGAGAACCTGTAGACAATCTTCCAGCTCCTAAAACAGCAGAAAAATGGTCAATCCACAGAGAAGCACCATCATATGAAGATCAGGCTGGTTCAACAGAAATCCTTGAAACAGGTATCAAGGTAGTTGACCTTATCTGTCCATATGCAAAAGGTGGTAAGGTTGGACTTTTTGGAGGTGCAGGAGTAGGTAAGACAGTACTTATTCAGGAACTTATTCATAATGTCGCAACTGAGCATGGTGGATATTCTATCTTCACAGGTGTAGGTGAACGTACACGTGAAGGTAATGACATGTTTAACGAAATGAAAGAAAGTGGAGTACTTGAAAAGACTGCACTTGTATATGGTCAGATGAATGAACCACCTGGAGCAAGAATGAGAGTAGGTTTATCCGGTCTTACAATGGCTGAATATTTCCGTGATGTGAAGAACCAGGACGTACTTCTCTTCATCGACAATATCTTCAGATTTACTCAGGCAGGTTCTGAAGTATCCACTCTTCTTGGACGTATGCCATCAGCAGTAGGATATCAGCCTACACTTGCTGTAGATATGGGTCAGCTTCAGGAAAGAATCACTTCAACAAAGAAGGGTTCAATTACATCCATTCAGGCTGTATATGTACCTGCAGACGACCTTACAGACCCAGCTCCTGCAACTACATTCACACATCTTGATGCTACAACGGTTCTTTCAAGAGATATCGCATCACAGGGTATCTATCCTGCAGTTGATCCTCTTGATTCAACAAGCCGTATTCTTGCACCAGATGTTGTTGGAGCAGAACACTATGAAGTTGCAAGAGGAGTACAGAAAGTACTTCAGAGATACAAGGAACTTCAGGATATCATCGCAATCATGGGTATGGATGAACTTTCAGAAGAAGACAAGCTTACTGTTAACCGTGCAAGAAAGGTACAGCGTTTCCTTTCACAGAGCTTTGCGGTAGCTGAACAGTTTACTGGTCTTCCAGGAAAGTATGTTCCATTAAAGGAAACAATCCGCGGATTCAAGATGATTCTTAATGGTGAATGCGATTCAGTTCCAGAAAGCTGCTTCCTCTTCGTAGGCACAATCGACGAAGTATTTGAAAAGGCAAAGAACCTTTAAGGAGGTACTCTCATGATGACTTACCAGTTAAGCGTCGGTTCTCTTGACGGACTTCTCTTTGAAGGTGAAGTGACAAGAGTAAGATGCAGAACAATCTCAGGAGATGTTGCTATTCTCGCCAGACACTGCAATTACTGTTCTGCACTCGGTGTAGGTCCAGCATACTTTGACCTTGCTGACGGAACAAGAAAATTTGCAAGATGCAGTGGTGGAATGATCAGCGTTATTGATGGAAAGTGTTCACTTCTTGCAACCAAGTGGGTTTGGAAGAAGAATCTCGAAGATGCCGAAGACGACATTGACGATGATGACAATTTCATTGACGAATAGTATGAATTTATCCGTAAAACGAGTGTTTTACGGATATTTTTTTGATATAATCTAGGTGATATGTATTACGTATATATGCTGAGATGCAAAGACAATTCAATATATACAGGCATTACCAGCGACCTTGAACGCAGGATGAAAGAACATTTCACAGATGAAAACGGTAAGGCTGCAAAATATACAAAGTCCCACAGGCCAAGCAGGCTTGAGGCATATTTTGAATTTGAGACAAGAAGCGATGCATCGAAAGAAGAATACAGAATCAAGCAGCTGAAAAAGAATGAAAAAGAAAAAATGATAGAGGAGTTCAGAAAGAATGAAATACGGTAAAACTGTTGAAGCCATATTCCTTTCAAGACCAAACCGCTTTATTGCTGAAGTCCTCATAGATAACATAAAAACTACTGTTCATGTAAAGAATACAGGACGATGCAGAGAACTTCTTACAGAGGGCGCAAAGGTAATTCTTGAAGATTTTGAAGGCAGAATGGGCACAAGAAAGATGAGATATGATCTCATTTCGGTATATAAAGGGGATGTTCTCTTCAATATGGACTCTCAGGCGCCGAACAAGGTGGTTAAAGAGGCCTTAGAACGAGGAAATATCGAACTTGAAGGATTTGGACAATTAAAGGTTATACGGCCTGAAATGACCTATTCTGAGTCCAGATTTGACTTCTATATTGAAGACACAAATGGAAGAAAAGGCTTTATTGAAGTTAAAGGAGTGACCCTTGAAGAAAAAGGTATTGCAAGTTTTCCTGATGCAAAAACTGAGCGTGGAAGAAAACATGTAAATGAACTTGTTAAGGCCAGAGAAGAGGGTTACAGCGCATATATTCTCTTTGTAATACAGATGGAAGGTATGAAAGAAGTAAGACCAAATATCATGCATGACCCGGAATTTTCAGATGCACTCATAAATGCATCTGAAAAAGGTGTTAATGTTATTGCATATTCTTGCCTTGTAGGAAATGATACATTGGAAATTGATAAAAGACTGAAGGTGAATCTTAACATATGAGAAAGACTACATTATGCTATCTTGAAAAAGACAGCTGCTATCTGATGCTTCACAGAACAAAAAAGAAAAACGATTTCAACGAAGGTAAATGGATCGGAGTTGGAGGAAAACTTGAAGAAGGAGAGACTGTTACCGAATGCCTCAAACGTGAAGTATTTGAGGAAACTGGACTTATTTTGAATTCCTATAAACCAAGAGGTATTATTTTCTTCTTTTCCGAAAAATACGAGGATGAAGAAATGTATCTGTTTACTTCTGATGATTTCAGTGGAGAACTGGACTTTAACTGTAATGAGGGGGATCTTAAATGGATACCAGAAGAGGATGTACTTTCCCTTAATCTATGGGAAGGGGACAGGTATTTTCTCACTCCTATGATGGAATCGGACAGATTCTTTATAATGTCTGTATATTATGACAGTGAGAATAATCTTGTGCGTTATGAGCCTAGAGGAACAACATTTGCTGAAAGGGTATATGAAGCAACTGCAAATATACCATGCGGTATGGTATCAACATATGGTGATGTAGCAGTAATGGCTGGATACCCAGGTGCTGCAAGAGCTGTCGGAAATGTACTTCATAAAAATCCCTATGATGAAATAATACCATGTCACAGAGTTGTGAATGCAAAAGGCCGTCTTGCAACATGCTTTGGATTTGGGGATGGTATTCAGGAAGAAAGATTAAGAAGTGAAGGGGTTATTGTAAAGGATAATCACGTAGATAAGAAGTACTTTCTTTAGTTTACGATAAAATTTATTATGTTAAAATGGTGTTTTCTTTTCTGAGGAAAGCACCTTTTTTATTGAAATTATCAGGTTAATAGTGTATAATTACTAGTATGTCAAAAATATAACAAAGTAAAGAGGCAAAATATCATGGACTGGAAAGAAATTTACAAACAGAAACTGGTAACAGCTGAAGAAGCTGTGAAAATCGTTAAATCAGGTGACAGAATATATACTGGAACCGCATCAAGTACTGCATATGGTCTTCTTGATGCACTGTGGGAAAGAAGACATGAGCTTGAAGATGTTACATTGTGTGGATCAAATGGTTATCAGTATACCCCATGCTATTATGAAAAGGATGACAACCCATTCAGATTCTCAGCATATTTCATTGGTGTCAACGAAAGAGCAGCAATGAAAGCGGGAAGACCCGTTGATTTTACATCAGTACATCTCAGCTTTTCTGATAAATGGCTTGAATTCATAGCGAAACCTGATATCTGTTTCCTTGAGGTTTCTAAACCTGACAAATACGGTTATGTTTCCTTTGGGCCATCCAATGTCGCTATTGGAACAAACCTTCTCAAGGTTTCCAAGGTTGTCATTGCTCAGGTAAATTCATATACACCATATGTTTTTGGTGATCATAATCTTGTTCATATATCAGAACTTGACTATATAGTTGAAAAGGATGTTCCATATGCAAACTATAAGACAAGTGAACCAGATGAGATTTCAACTCAGATAGCATCACATATTCTTAAGGAAATTCCAGATGGTGCAACTTTCCAGCTTGGAATAGGCAATATATCTACAGCAATAGGTTATGGTCTTAAAGATAAGAACGACCTGGGTGTTCATACAGAACTTCTTAACCAGCCTATGATTGAACTTATGAAATCTGGTAATATTACCAATAAATACAAGGGATATATGAATGGTAAATCCACATACTCATTTGCAGTTGGTGCACCCAGCATGTATGAGGAACTGGACTATAACCCTAAATACTATGCATTACCATTCTATGTGACAAATGACCCTAGAATAATTGCGCAGAACAAGAATATGATTTCCATAAATTCTGCAATGGCAATAAATATCTTTGGTGAAGTGTGTGCTGACTGTATAAACTGGAAACAGCAGAGTGGTACAGGAGGGCAGGTTGACTTCGTAAAAGGAGCTCAATGGGCTGAAGGAGGCAAGTCAATTATTGCAACGCAGTCAAGTATTATAAAAAACGGAAAACGAATCTCAAAGATTCTTCCTTTCTTTGAACCAGGTACAGTGGTAACTACTGCAAGATCAGATGTTCAGTATGTTGCAACTGAATATGGATGCTACAACATCAAGAGAATGACTATGAGAGAAAGAATTGAGGCAATAATCAGCCTTGCTCATCCTGATTTCAGAGAAGAACTTAGAGCAGAAGCAAAAAAGCATGGCTTTATCTAGAATTACATTACAAAAGGCGCTTAGTAAGCGCCTTTTTTCATACTATTTTTCAGTTGCGAGTTCGATTATAACTTCAACCATCTTGTTCATGGACTGAATTGAGAGATATTCAAGTACTCCATGATAGTTTCCACCACCCGTTGAAAGGTTAGGGCAAGGGATTCCCTTGAATGTGAGGCTTGCTCCGTCAGTACCTCCACGGATTGGAAGCATTTCTACCTTTACTCCAAGTTTTTCCATAGCATTTACTGCACGGTCTACAACCTGCTGTTTATCCTTAAGGATTTCAATCATATTTCTGTATGAATCCTTTAAAGTGAGTTCAACAGTACCTGCACCATATTTTACATTAAGGAATTCACATACCTTTGTAAGGAATTCTTTCTTCTTTTCAAACTTTGCTCTGTCATGGTCACGAATGATAAGAACGATATTTGCTTCCTGTTCTGAACCATTGAATTCACATACATGATAGAATCCTTCGTATCCTTCTGTATGAGCTGGAGCTTCAGCAGGAGGGAGCATATTGAGAAGATCGTTTCCAACAAGAACCGCATTTTTCATTTTGTTCTTTGCTGAACCTGGGTGAATGCTTACACCGTTAATCTTTATGCTTGCACCAGCAGCATTGAAACATTCAACTTCAATTCCACCAAGAGCAGCTCCATCAAGTGTATATGCATAGTCAGCTCCGAAGTTTTCAACATCGAAGTGATCTGTACCACGTCCGATTTCTTCATCTGGTGTAAATGCAATACAGAGTCTTCCGTGTGGAACTTCTGGATGAGCAACGAAATATTCAACTGCTGCCATGATTTCAGCAATACCAGCCTTGTCATCTGCGCCAAGAAGGGTAGTACCATCTGTAACAATAAGGTCGTCTCCTACAAGTTTTGCAAGTTCCGGGAATTCTGATGCAAGAATTGATACCTTTTCGTTAAGTTTGATATCGCCACCTTCATATTTGAGAATTCTAGGTTTGATGTCTTTTCCGGATACAGCATTTGATGTATCCATGTGAGCAAGAAGTCCAATTGAATCAGCCTTTTCATATCCAGGTGTTGCATTGAGATAGCCGTAAACATATCCATATTCGTCAAGTCTTACGTCTGTAAGGCCAACTTCCTTCATTTCCTTTTCAAGATAACGTGCAAGATCCCATTCTTTTTCTGATGATGGGCATGTTTCACTGTAGTCGTCTGATGTTGTTTCAAATGAAACATATTTCAAGAATCTTTCTGTTGTATTCATAGTGTGTCCTTTCTGTTTTTTAAACCTTTTTCATTATATATCACATATGTGTTTTTTGAAAGATTTTATTATATTTCTTTGGTGTATTACCCCATATTTTATTGCTTTTAACTGTGAAAAATAGTAAAATACTACTATATATAGCATAAATGATTTTGGAGGTAGAAATGGCTCAGTTATACTACAGATACAGCACAATGAATGCTGGTAAATCCATTGAACTTATTAAGGTTGCATATAACTATGAAGAAAGAGGAAAGAACGTTCTTACACTCATTCCAGCAACTGACAACCGTTATGGTACAGGGGTAATCACATCCAGAATCGGTATCCAGAGAGAGGCAATGATTGTATCGGATGATACAAACATTCTTGAACTCTTTATGAGAGAAAATGAAAAGAAGACTATTGACTGCGTGCTTGTAGATGAATGTCAGTTCCTCCAGAAGCATCACGTTCAGGAACTTGTAGAGATTGTTGACAGCTGCAATGTTCCTGTACTTGCATACGGACTTAAGAACGACTTCAGAAATGAACTTTTCGAAGGTTCATACTA
>JAKSSM010000093.1 GCA_024403065.1 Clostridia bacterium
GGATTTTGATGCAGAGACGATATTAAAGGGTAGAGATGCAGTATTAAACAGACTTAAGGAACTGAATGAAGCTGGAAACAGTATTTCTGCAAAAGAAGACAACCAGAAGACTATTCTCGAAGTCGCAAAGGAAATGTATGCAAGAGGCTACAGTTTCCTTCCACCTAAACTGGGAGATTCCGATGCTACAAAGTTCAGAATCAAAGATGGAAAAGTTCTTCTTCCATTCGTAGCAATTGCAGGATGTGGTGAATCAGCTGCGAAGGGTCTTGTTAGAGAATATGACATAAGACCATACCTTACAATCGAAGAAGCACAGAAGCGTGGTGGTCTCAACAAGAGTGTTGTTGAAGTACTTAAACAGTACGGTGTTTTTGAAGGTATGACTGAAACTGATCAGATTACAATGTTTTAGTTTATAGAATTTTTTCTATAACTGTAGTATAATATATTGGTAAATGTAATAGACTTAGGAAATCGAGGATAATATGTATCATATTGGTGACGTTGTAGTATACGGAACTGAAGGTGTTTGTGAAGTTAAGGAAATTACTGAAGTGAGATTCGGCAAAGAGACTAATGAATATTATATTCTCTGCCCTGTAAGAAAAGAATCTGATACTTTTTATGTTCCAACTTCTGCTGACAAGGTGTTTTTAAGAATGCGTCCTGTACTTACTGCATCACAGGTAGATGATGTTATTGCTCAGACTGAAGGAAAAGAGACTGCCTGGATAGGCAATGAAAGAGAAAGGGTAGAATACTTCAAGAAAACTCTCCTTTACGGAAAGTGTGAAGACGTTCTTCTTATGGCAAGAGCAATCTACAGACAGCAGATTAGACAGCTTGAGAGCAACAAGCGACTTCATGCTGTTGATGAACGTTTCCTAAAAGAGGCAGAGAAACTCATAATTGATGAGATTTCATATGTAAAGGGAATTGACTCAAATGAGATTCTTCCTCTGATTACCAGAATATAGCGGAGATTAAAATGAAATTAATATCTTGGAATGTAAACGGACTGAGAGCAGTTGTCGGCAAAAACTTTATGGAATTCTTTAATGAAGTTGATGCCGACATTTTCTGTATTCAGGAGACAAAACTTCAGGAAGGACAGATTGAACTTGACCTTCCAGGATACTATGATTACTGGAATTACGCTGATAAGAAAGGCTATTCCGGTACAGCAATTTTTACAAAGGAAAAACCACTGAATGTCACATATGGAATAGGTGTTGATGTTCATGATCATGAAGGCCGAGTAATTACTGCAGAATATGACGACTTCTATTTTGTTACAGTATATGTGCCTAATTCACAGGATGAACTTAAGCGTCTTTCGTATCGCATGACATTTGAGGACGACTTCAGAGCATATATCAAGAAACTCGAAGAGAAAAAACCTGTAATATATGCAGGAGACCTTAATGTTGCGCATAAGGAAATTGACCTTAAGAATCCAAAGACAAACCATAACAATGCCGGTTTCACTGATGAAGAAAGAGGCAAGATGACTGAAATGCTTGAATCAGGGCATACAGATACCTTCAGATATATGCATCCTGATGATGTTGTATATTCATGGTGGTCATACCGTTTCAAGGCGAGAGAAAAGAACACAGGGTGGAGAATTGACTATTTCATCTGTTCTGATTCATTAAAAGAGAAGATCTCTGATGCAAAAATCCTCACTGACGTTATGGGATCAGACCATTGTCCGGTTGAGCTTGATATAAATATATAGTTTTTGTGCAAAATACCGAAAAATAAAAAAGTTTTTTGTTGTATTTAAATAAATACTTGATATTGTATACAAGTAGAGTTATAATGACTCATCGATTATTAAAAAAAGGAGGAAAAGAAATGAAAAAAGTATTAACATTAGTACTCATTTTCGTACTTGTTTTTTCATTCGCTGCATGTGGTAGCAAGGAAGAAACTGTAACAAAATTAACATTCGCAACAGGCGGAGAAGCCGGAACTTATTACGCATATGGTACAGTACTTGCCCAGTACGTAACAGCAAATTCAGATATTGAAGTTACTGCTATTACTGGAAACGGCTCAAAGTCAAATGTTGAAGATATAGACGCTGGCGATATACAGCTTGCATTCTGCCAGTCTGACGTTATGTCATACGCATACCAGGGAACATCTCTTTTCCAGTCACCTGTAGATAGTTTCTCAGCAGTATGTGCACTTTACATGGAAGACGTTCAGATCGTAACTTGTGATGAACAGATTAAGACAGTTGCTGACCTTAAGGGTAAGACAGTTTCTGTAGGTGCTGTTGGTTCTGGTACATATTTCAACGCTGTTGATGTTCTTTCAGTTTATGGACTCGACGTTGAAAAGGATATCACTCCAGTATACCAGTCCTTCGGGGACTCAACAGAATCATTAAAGGACAACAAGATCGACGCTGCATTCGTAGTTGCTGGTGCTCCTACAAACTCCATCGTTGACCTTTCAACTGCAAAACAGGCATACATCGTTTCACTTGACGATGAACATATTAATAAGCTCGTAGAAATCTCACCATATTACAGCAAGCATATAATTCCTGCTGGTACATATGGTCAGGCTCCTGAAGCAACAACTGTAGCTGTAGCTGCTATGGTACTTGCTGCTGATGATGTTTCTGAAGATGCTGTATATGCATTCATTTCAACAATCTTCAAGAACAAGGCTGCTGTTGCTGATGGACATGGTAAGGGCAAGGATCTTGATGACAACTTTGCATCAAGTGTAACTGCCGTTCCTTACCACCCAGGTGCTGCGAAGTACTTCAGTGAAGTTGGTATCAAGGTAACAACTAAGAAGTAGTTTGAACAAGAAATAAAGATTATCCGGGCATTGCTTAGTAGAGAAGTGTCCGGATTTTTTGAGTTATATAGCGATTATTCATAAGGAACAGAAAATGAAGAAAAACAAAGATATTCTAAAACACGAGGATGTTGATTCAGTTATCAAGAAGATTGATAAGGAATCCAATGTTCGCATATGGACAGGTACTCCAGAGCTTGTAGTGCGTGTACTTAAAGTTGCATTTTCTCTTTACTGCATTTTAAGCACATTATTCTCAACTCAGGGACTTGAAATAAGACTTACAACATTCATTGCATTCGTTGTATTTATCGGATATATCACTTATCCTGCCAACAAGCATCATGTAAAAGAAAACTATATGCCATGGTATGATGTTGTCATCATGCTCCTTGGCTCTGCATGTTTCCTCTGGTATGCTTTATCATACAACAAGCTTGTAATGATTCTTACAAGTGCATCCAAGATGACTCCGCTCTACATTGCAATTGCAATTGTTGGAATGCTTTCTCTTATGGAACTCTGCAGAAGATGCGTAGGTATTCCTATTCTCTGCGTAGCAGGCGCACTTCTTATCTACACATTTGCTGTTGGTACAAAGGTTAAGAGAGTATTCTATACACTTTTCTATAGTACAAGTGGTGTACTTAATACACCAGTACAGGTATGCGCAAAGTACATTGTAGTATTCATTATCTTTGGTGCATTCCTTGAAAGAACAGGAATTTCTAAGTTCTTTATTCAGATGGCAAATGCTCTTGTAGGAAAATATTCTGGTGGTCCTGCAAAGGTAGCTGTAATTTCATCTGCACTCTGTGGACTGGTATCAGGCTCATCTGTCGGTAACACTGTTACTACTGGATCTGTTCCAATCCCTATGATGAAGGAAACTGGCTATAAGCCTGAATTTGCAGGCGCAGTAGAAGCATCAGCATCAACTGGTGGACAGATAATGCCTCCAATTATGGGAGCAGCTGCATTCCTTATGGCTGAATACATGAATATTACTTATGCAGAAGTAGCAATCAAGGCTATTCTTCCTGCTGCTCTTTATTTCCTTGGTATTTTCATTGCGGTTCATCTTGAAGCAAAGAAACTTGGATTAAAGGGAATTCCAGCTGACCAGCTTCCAAAGCTCGGTAAGCTTATTAAAAAGATCTATCTCATACTTCCACTTGTACTCCTTGTGTATATGGTTACAAGCGGTGTAAGAACAATGCAGTTCAGTGCATCAATTGCAATTGTTGCAACTGTTATTGTAAATCTCTTTGACAGGGATAACCGTATTTCTGTTTCAAAGATTCTTGAAGCTCTTGCAGCAGGTGCATCGAGCACAATTACTGTTGCTGTTGCATGTTCAATGGCTGGTATCATTTCAGGATGCATTACAGCAACTGGACTTGCATCAAAGCTCATTACTGCTGTAGTTTCAATTTCCAGCAGCATTCCAAAGATTGGTGCAATTGACCCTAGTATATTTGTTGCGCTTTTCCTTACAATGATCTGCTGTATCATTCTCGGAATGGGTGTACCAACAACTGCAAACTACTGTATCATGGCATCAACATGCGCACCAATTCTTATTGCGATTGGTGTTCCAAAGGTAGCAGCGCATTTCTTCGTATTCTATTTCGGAATCGTAGCTGATATTACACCTCCGGTTGCTCTTGCGGCCTATGCTGGAGCTGCTATTGCAAAATCAAATCCGATGAAGACTGGAATTCAGGCCACAAAGCTTGCTATTGCTGCATTTATCATCCCATATGTATTCTCACTTAATCCTGCAATGCTTTTTGTAGATACAACAACAGTTCAGGTTATTACTATCGTGGTAACATCAGTAATTGGACTTTTCTGTATATCCATGGCGCTTGAAGGATACTTTTTGACACATGTTCCAATGGCTGTTAGAATCATATCTGCAGTAGGTGGTCTTGCTCTTATTGTTCCTGGACTTACTACCGATCTCATTGGACTTGCAGTGCTTGCTCTGATCATTGCGACTCAGCTTATTGCAAAGAAAAAAGTGGATAAAATAGCTTAAATAACACATTCTGGAGCAGTGAAAACTGCTCTTTTTTATTGCCATATAATGCTGTCTTGCCGGTGTAAAAACCGGCTTATTTTTATGCGGAAAATGTGAGAAAAAGTGGTGGAAAATGGGGAGAAATTACACATTTTCTATTGATTTTCAGGGCAAAATGGTGTATAGTGGAGATAAGTTAAAATAAGGAGGATAGCCCTGTGTTCACTGGAACAACATACAACTCAATAGACGAAAAAAACCGTATGATTGTCCCATCAAAGTTAAGGACAGGCCTCGGTGAAAGATGTGTACTTACTTGTGGTCTTGACAAGTGTCTCTACATCTACACAATGGACAGCTGGAATGATCAGGTAGAGAAGGCAAAGAAACTTCCTGAATCAGACAGAAAAGTAAGAGCTTTCATCAGACACTTCTTCGCCAACGCGGTTGAATGCGAATTCGACAGACAGGGAAGAGTGGTTATTCCTCAGGAGCTCAAGAGTTATGCAGGCATCACAAAAGAACTTGTTACTATGGGAGCCATGGACAAGATCGAAGTATGGAGCAAAGAAGTCTGGGATGCACCAGACAATTCCAACAGAATGGAAACTGATGACTTTGCTGATGCACTTGTTGAATACAATTTCTAGTTATGGAATTCAAACATAAATCAGTCCTCTTTGATGAGGTGATGGAAGGCCTTTCCATAAAAGAAAACGGAATATATGTTGATGGTACTTTAGGTGGTGGGGGACATTCCTCTGGAATATGTGAAAGACTTTCAGAAGACGGAATGCTTATCGGTATTGATAGAGATAAAGAAGCACTTAAGGCTGCCTCCAAAAGACTCGAAGGCTACGGATGCAGAAAAGCATTTGTGCAGAGCAATTACGCAGACGTTAAAGAAGTTCTATCGAACCTTGGAATCGACAGAATAGATGGAGCGGTTCTTGACCTCGGAGTTTCATCCTATCAGCTTGATAATCCTGAAAGAGGATTCAGTTATATGCATGATGCAAAACTGGATATGAGAATGAATCAGGATGATACATTCACTGCGTATGATGTTGTGAACACATATAGTGAAAAAGATCTTACAGACATTTTCTACAGGTATGGTGAAGAAAAATGGTCGGCACGAGTTGCCAAGTTCATCGTTGAAAGACGAAAAGAAAAGCCTTTTGAAACCACATTTGAACTTGTAGATGTTATAAAGGCTGCAATACCTAAGGAAGTGAGACGAGATGGTCCACATCCTGCCAAGAGGATATTCCAGGCAATACGTATTGAAGTAAACAACGAGCTGGGTGGGCTCGAAAAGGCGGTTGAGGACTTTATAGAGGTTCTTGCTCCAAATGGTAAATTAGGGATAATTACTTTCCACTCACTGGAAGACAGAACGGTTAAAGAGATATTTCAGAAACATATCAATCCATGCACATGTCCAAAGGAATTTCCGGTATGTGTATGCGGTAAGGTTCCTGACATAAAGAAAAAATCCGGCAAGCCTGTTGTTCCAACTGAAAAAGAATTGATGGAAAACCCAAGGTCGCGAAGTGCGAAACTGAGGGTAGCGGAGAAAATATAAGTTACAGGAGAAATAAATGACAGCACCTAGCACATTCGCTTTAGATTATATGAACAATGTTCCTATTGCAAATCAGGAATATGTAACTGCTGCACCTAAAGCGAAAGAAATCAAAAAGAGAAAAC
>JAKSSM010000094.1 GCA_024403065.1 Clostridia bacterium
GAAGACTGAAGGTCAGATTGACCATCTGATCGGAGAAATCAGAAAGACTGCTGAAAAGGGAGAAAAGGTACTTGTTACAACTCTTACAAAGAAGATGCCAGAGTCACTTACTGAATATCTTTCTGGTGTTGATATCAAGGTAAAATATCTTCATTCAGATATTGATACACTTGAACGAATGGAGATTATAAGGGATCTTCGACTTGGAAAATTTGATGTACTTGTTGGTATCAACCTCTTAAGAGAAGGACTTGATATTCCTGAAGTATCTCTTGTTGCAATACTTGATGCTGATAAGGAAGGATTCCTCAGAACTGAAACATCCCTCATTCAGACAATTGGCCGTGCCGCAAGAAATACAAACGGAAGAGTAATCATGTATGCTGACGGAATTTCAAAGGCCATGAATGTGGCGATAAAAGAAACAGAAAGACGTAGAAAGATTCAGCAGGAATATAACGAGAAAAATGGTATTACTCCAAAGACTATAGAAAAGTCTGTTAGAGCCGTAATTGAAGCAACTGTAAAGGAAGAAAGTGCTCTCGAAAGTTTCGAAGGAAAGTCTGCATCAGAACTTACAAGAAAGGAACTGAAAGAATATATCGCCGTTCTCGAAAAGGAAATGAGAGAAGCAGCAAAAGATCTTCAGTTCGAAAAAGCTGCAAAGCTTCGTGACAGAGTCTTTGAGCTTAAAGCTGGAATATAGAATTCAGGACCGGGAAACCGGTCCTTTTTTTGTGGTTGACATGAGTGAAAAGGGTGTATATAATCTGTAAAATTTAAACTCTAAAAGTAAACTGAATGGTTACAAATGCTATCTGATCCTTTACGAGGCAAAAGGCGGGGGATAATGATAAGCAAGTTTTTGTTGAATTTATGTGCAAAAGAAAAATTGACAAAACCATTGACTTATTGGAGCGAAAAGGAGTAGAATGCAACTGAAAAGCAGTTGCAAACGTTAAGAAGCTTTATATGAGCAAATTTGAAAAGGCGAAAGAAAGACTGAAATCATACCCTAAAGACTACACTTATCAGGAAGCAAAGTCTATACTTTCTCAGCTTGGGTTTGAGGAGTCCAATAAAGGCAAGACTTCTGGATCTCGAGTGAAGTTTTACAGGGAAAATGATCAGCGTGTTATTCTGCTGCATAAACCACATCCTGGTGATATTATGGACACGGGTGCAGTTAAGGGATTAGCTAACCGATTGATGGAAATGGGGGAAATCTGATGACAAATATGCTGGAATATAAAGGATATCATACAAGAGTAATATTTGACTCTGAAACTATGTCTTTATATGGGAAAATCGAAGGAATTAATGATTATGTGGATTTCGTATGCAAAGATATGTCATGCGTGGAAAAAGAATTTCATGAGGCAGTCGACGATTATCTGGACTTTTGTCAGGAGGTTGGAAAAACTCCAGAGAAAGAATACAAAGGGACATTTAACGTGCGTATTGCACCAGAGTTGCATAAGAAACTCGCACTTTGCGCATTGAGAGATGATTGTTCACTGAATTCAGAAGTGGAAAAAGCTATACTGTCTTTTGTTGGATAGTAATGTTGGTATTAAAAAAGTCCTTTTGAGTGACTCAAAAGGACTTTTTGACTGTATATGTTTTCTGATATTAAAGAGCAGCAGTGATGATTGCCATCTTGTAAACTTCATCAGCATCGCAACCACGGGAAAGGTCATTGATAGGAGCGTTAAGTCCTAAAAGAACTGGACCGTAAGCAGCGTATCCACCGAGTCTCTGAGCAATTTTGTATCCGATGTTACCAGCTTCGATACGTGGGAAGATGAAGGTATTAGCATGTCCTGCAACTGGGGAAGCTGGGAACTTGAGCTGACCAACTGTTTCTGAAACAGCTGCGTCGAACTGCATTTCTCCATCGATTGCGATTTCAGGATGAGTTTCCTTAACAACCTTTGTAGCAGCGTTTGAAAGAGCAACTGTGCCGCCCTTACCGGAACCCTTTGTTGAGAATGAAAGCATAGCAATCTTTGGATCGATACCGAAGATCTTAGCGCATGAGTTTGCTTCGATAGCAACTTCAGCAAGCTTCTGAGCTGCAGTATATGTTACGTTTCCTTCCTTGTCTACATCGTCCTTGTAGTCGATGTTTACCGCGCAGTCGCCCATGCAGATTGTTCTTAATTCTTCTGGTCCGTTTTCACGGTTGAGAATGAAGACTGATGATACAAGGTGTGAACCTGGCTTAGTCTTTACAAGCTGTAAAGCTGGTCTGATAGTATCAGCTGTTGAGTAAGTAGCACCACCAAGTAAGCAGTAAGCCTTACCCATCTTAACAAGCATTGTTCCAAAGTAGTTTGACTTTAAGAGGTTTGCGTGACATTCTTCCTTTGTCATCTTGCCCTTTCTTAATTCAACCATCTTGTCTACCATTTCATCCATTCCTTCATATGTTTCTGGATCGATGATTGTAGCCTTTGAAATGTCAAATCCGAATTCAGCAGCAGCCTTCTTTACTTCTTCAACATTTCCAACAAGGATAACATCCATAAGGTCTTCCTTAAGGAGTCTTTCAGTAGCACTTAAGATTCTCTTGTCTGTTCCTTCTGGTAATACGATTGTTCTTTTTTCTTCTTTTAATTTTGCAATTAACTTATCAAACATTATATTTCCTCCGTTTACTAAAACAGTATTTAACCACCTGTTAGTTTATCACTAAACCGGCTTCATTTCAACAAGTGTGACCGTTGAAAAAACCTGTGTTTTGTGCTAAAATCAGTACATAAGATAGAGGAGGTACTTTTTATGGACTTTCAGACTTTAATAAGATATGTCATTATAACTCTCGTTGCACTCTTTATTGCTGCACCTGTAGTAATGAACACAATAGGCAAGTTCGGTGTACAGAGAAGATTTGCAATTCTCATGGTACAGGAGGGAATTATCACTGAAGAGGTATTCAGGAAAACTCAGAAAACACAGCAGATGATTGGTTTGGTTTTGAGTGTACTTCTTTTGGCAGTGCTTATCGGTATGGGACTTAAAAACGGACTTTACGGATGGCTCTGTATCCTTGCAGGACTTGCAGTGGGAGCCTTCAGAGCAAGAAGAACAGTACAGTACACAAGTGCTACAGTTCAGTCATTCAAACGTGTGTATGTAGACCAGTTCGATAAAGAAAAACTTAATGAATTTGTAGATAGGAATTTCTAGTCTAAGCCCTGCAGTGCAGGGTTTTTTTATGATATAATCAGGGATATATATTTTTCCTAAGGTATAGTATGACGCTTGAAGAATCTGTATTCGGAAAAAACTGCATAGTAAAGAGCCGGCTTCTCGATTATGGTTTTAAAGAACAGAATGGTATATGTTCTTTTGAAAAGCTCATTATGAAGGATTCCTTTATGGTTTCGGTACTGATAGACAATGATAAAGTAAAAGGGAATGTCATAGACCAGTCAACTGGTGAAGCGTATGACATTTTCAGGCGTGAAGGTGCAACAGGGAAGTTTGCAGGGGAAGTGAGAGAAGCGTATACTGCACTCCTTTATGATATAAAAGAAAAATGCTGCATACTGGAAATGTATAAAGGGGATCAGGCAAACAGGATAATTGGGCTTATGGAAGAAAAATATGGGGATTCACCTGAGTTTCTCTGGGATAATTATCCTGATTTTTCCATATACAGGAACAGGGATACTGGTAAATGGTACAGTCTTATCATGAACCTAGGTATGGATCATTTTATTCCGGGAGAAAAGGATACTGCAGTATGTATGAATCTTATAATTTCTAAAGAAAGGATACCGGAACTTTTGGATTGCAGGAATTTTTTCCCTGCCTATCATATGAACAAGAAATACTGGATTTCTGTAATCCTTGATGGGACTATAGATGATAAGGTTATTATGGACCTTATAGAAGAAAGTCATATGTACAGTATGAAGAAAAAATAGGAAAATGAAATATCTGTTATGCAGTGGGTAAACCACTGCTTTTTAATAAGAAAGGCCCGGATTTCTCCGGGCCTCTTGAAAGCTTTCTAGTGATTTATGTGATTTCTACCTTTATATATAATGTATCAGCTTTTACTTGGCATTTGCTGCCTTGATTTCAGCGATTTTGTCTGCATACTTTCTGTTTACGATGCTCTTGATTACAAGGAGTACTGCAAGCACAAGTGCGAAGTTGATGATGAGACAGATTGCTGCGTTCTGAACGAATCCAGCGATGATGAATGATACGAAGGATACAGCAATTACCGTTACTGCGTAAGTCATCTGAGTAGTTACGTGGTTCAGGTGGAAGCAGTGTGCTCCAGTTGAAGCCATGATTGTTGTATCAGAAATTGGTGAGCAGTGGTCGCCGCAAACTCCACCGGCGCATGATGCTGCAAGACCAATCTGAAGAAGTGTCCACTGATTTACTGGGTCAAATGCTGAACATACGATTGGAACCATGATACCAATTGTTCCCCATGATGTACCTGTTGCGAATGCGATTACACATGCAAGTACGAAGATGATTGCTGGAAGGAACTTCTGGAGAGTATCAGCGTTTGCAAGAAGTGCATTTACGAAATCTGATGAACCCATTCCGTCTGTGAAGCTCTTAAGTGTCCAGGCAAATGTGAGGATAAGGATTGGTTCTGCCATCTGCTGAAGTCCCTTAGGTATTGAGTGGAATGAATCTACGAAATCGATACCGCCTCTTACCCAGAACCATGCGAATGTTACAACGAGGGAAATAAGTCCACCGATTGTAAGTCCGTATGCTGCATCGCAGTCAGCGAATGCTGTAAGGAAGTCAACGCCTTCAAAGAATCCGCCAGTGTATACCATTGAGAATACGCAGGAGATGATGAGGACGATGATAGGAACGATAAGGTCGAGAACTGAGCTCTTGGAAGCTCCTTCTTCATAATCATCTGCTCCTTCATAAGGTCTTTCAGGAGTAGTGAAGAGGTCGTTCTTAACCTGAGCGTTATATTCATGTTCAAACATTGGACCGTAGTCGATGTTAAGAACAGAGATAACAATAATCATGAAGAGTGTACCTAAGCAGTAGTAGTTGTATGGAATCTGGCTTAAGAAAAGTTCGATTCCTGTGTGACCTGCTTCAAGTACGTTGTCAGTTACATAACCTGATACTGCTGCACCCCAGGAGGATACAGGAACAAGCATACATACAGGAGCTGCTGTTGCGTCGATAAGATATGCAAGCTTTGCTCTTGAGATCTTGTGTGATTCTGTTACAGGTCTCATAACTGATCCAACTGTAAGGCAGTTGAAATAGTCATCGATGAAAATGATTACACCAAGGAGCATTGTGATTAACTGTGCACCACATCTTGTCTTGATGTTCTTCTTTGCCCAGCGTCCGAATGCTGCTGATCCGCCTCCACGGTTTACAAGAGATACGAGGATTCCGAGAAGTACAAGGAATACCAGGATACCCATGTTCCATGCATCACAGAGCTGTGCAGTGATACCAACGTCTGGACCTATAAGATTACATACTGTGTTCCAGATGTTGAAGTTTGAGAAGAGGAGTGCTCCAACGAAGCATCCGAGGAATAATGAGGAGAATGTCTCTTTACTGATAAGCGCGAGCCCGATGGCAACGAATGGTGGCATCAGTGACCAGAGAGTACCGTAAAGGTCATTTCCAGATGTAGCTGCGATAACGAGTAATACTACGATTACAGCCAGTGCGATTAAATACGCGATTCTTTGACCCTTTTTCATTTTAGGTCTCCTTTCCAAATGATAATAGCTTTCGACACAGGCTTATGTACCTGTTTAAATACATTATATGCCATCTTGTACTAAAGTCAATACATAAAATGATAAAAAATTGTCACAGACAAATACTTGTCGTATTTTGCAACAAAGAAATTGTGAGTTTTTTGTGCCGGGATACAATGGTTTCTTTTGACTTGAAACGAGTTATGCTGAATGTAGTTTTTACTATATTTGTGCTATGCGAAAAAAGAATGGCATTTAAAAATCCTCTTGTGATAGATGCCTGCTTCTAGTTTCGCGAATGCTAATGAACTCAACTTAATATGACACATTTGAGTTTAAATGGGTGTGTTTCTAGAGTGGATCAGCTATAGAGGGAGTACTATATCATCTGGGCATCCGAATTGTAATAACCAATGGAGAGGACTACTATGGTTATAACGATGCATAGTCAAGTGGCATTATGATTAAGGCTTTCATAATGAATAGAAGGGATAAAGTGTGCAGCAGAATCATGAGAAAGTGAGGTTGTTTGAAAAGTTGACAATGTATATATATATAATGAACTTACTTATTTTTTTAGGAGGAAGAATATTATGAAAAAAGCTTTGGCAATTTGTCTTGTTTTTATTATGCTTTTATCTTTATGCGCATGCGGTACTCCAAAATGTGAGCATGCTAATTTATCAACAAGATATGAAATGGGAATTCTTAATGTGAACAAATTTGTGTCATGTGCTGATTGTGGAAAAGAGATTGGAAAAGGAAGCATTTCTTCTTTAAACTATGTTTACAACAAAGAATTATTAAATGAAAATGGC
>JAKSSM010000095.1 GCA_024403065.1 Clostridia bacterium
GAATAATCACAAGATGCCATGCAACAAAACCTTTTGGTACTGTAACTCTTAATGCCGAATAGTAGCAGAGGATATAGAAAAGAATACGGATTACTGCACCGGAACCAACATGGGAATCCTTAAGGATCTGCTGCTTCTTTTCTTTTGTACCCCAGGAGCCTATTGCATCACTTACATCCATGAATCCATCAACATGGATGAATCCCGAAAGAAGAAATGGTGCAAATGTCATAAGAAATGTGGCAAAGACTACTGGACAGTTGAGTCTTACAAGAATCACATAAAGAAGGAGCCAGAGTCCTCCAATCATGGCACCTATTGTCGGAAGCCATGAAAGCATATAGTTTCTTGCATCATTATCCCATTTCCTTATAGGGCATGGTATCCAGAAGAAATTTCCCCATGCCATTGAAAGTCCTGTAATATATTTTTTCATCTATTTATACTCCATAATATTTCCGAAGCTTACTTCAATAACTCTGTCACATACCTTTGCAAGGCTTCTGTCTATATATGCTAAGGCCTCACGATACATCTCTGTGAATTCGTCATACATATTTGCATCGGAATAGATATAGTCTGAAACAAAAACAATGTGGTTAACCTTTTCAGTAAGTTTAATAAGATCTTCAGCCACTTTCTTTCCTGCATCAGGATAAACCTTGCCATCCTTAAACATCTCGTTTGAAAGAAGAGCTGTAATGCTGTCAAGAAGATATGCTGCATCCCTCTCGTAATCAGGATCACCCAGGTCGTATCCTCTTTCAATTGTAATAAACCCTTTATCCTTTCGTTCTTCTCTATGACGGATGATTCTCTCCTCATCTTCTCTGTCATGGGGAATCATGGTTGCAAGGTAATAGATATTCTTTCCTTTTCCATATTCAGTTACAAGGTTCTCCGCAAAGGTTGATTTGCCGTTCTTTGCTCCACCAGAGATAATTGCCTTCATTAGAAAAACTTCTTTTCTTTTCCTTCTTTAAGATAATCGGCATCAATTGCACCTTCTGCAAATGTTGCCATATCATTCATATGAGTTGTCGCTGCTTCAAGAATCTTGAATGCAATAGGACATCCCGAACCTTCTCCAAGTCTCATGCCAAGGTTGAACATTGGTTTAAGCCCAAGGGCATCTATTGCAATGAGATAACCTGGTTCCTTTGATTCGTGGGATGAGAACATGAAGTTTACTGTATTTGGTGCAATTGTATATGCAATAAGGGCTGCTACTGCTGAAATGAAACCATCAATTACAACAGGAATTCTGTAGTATGCGGCACCAAGATATGCTCCTGCCATTGCATTTATGTCAAAACCTGAAAATGCTGCCATGGCATCAATGATATCTCCATCAAAACCAGTTACCGCATTCTTTACTACGTCAATTTTCTTTCTTAAACCCTCATCATTAAGTCCGCCACCACGGCCGATGAATGATTCAGGATCTGCCCCTGTGATATATGAAAGCATGCAGGATGAAGTCGTAGTATTTCCAATACCCATTTCTCCAATACCGAATACCTGGTATCCACTGTCCTTTACAGCCTTTGCAGCATCAAAACCTGTCATTATAGCTTTTAATGCAGTATCTCTATCCATTGCAGGTTCCTTTGAAAGGTCACGTGTTCCTTTACCAAGTTTTCTTCCTACAATCTTTCCACGGAACTCTCCAGTATGATCAAACCCTGATGGGATGAAGTCGAAGGTATCTGTATAGAGTTCATCTGATATAGGGAGTTTTACACCCATATCAATAATGAGCATATCGCATCCGAAATGGTTTGCGAGACTTGACATACCTGTGAAATGTCTTAAGAAATTTACAGTCTGTGACTGAGTTACGGACTGAGGAGCGGAAGCCACTCCAGTTTCAGCAACACCATTATCTGCACTGAAGAGAACAATTGTCTGCTTCTCTACACTGTTCTTTACTTTTCCTGTAATTCCGGAAAGCTTTACAGCCATGGTTTCAAGGTCGCCTAATGCTCCTGTTGGCTTTGCAAGAACTTCTTCTCTCTTCTTTGCTTCTTCTATTTTGTCAGTATAAGGTTTATTTTTTTCAATCGTTTCAAGTATTTCTTTAAGGTCCATTAAATAAAGCCTTCTTTCTTAAGGTAAATAAGTGATGACTCCGCATCATGCGATTCTATTGTATATGTAATGTCAGGTCTGCAGTTCTTTTCGATATATGCTATTACTGCAGATATATCCATAGTTCCTTTATCAAAACTCCAGTGTCTGTCATTTAATCTGTCATTGTTATGAAGATGGATATGAACGATGTAAGGACTGAGTACATCAATCCAGGTATATATGTCCCTTTCCTTATCCATGCAGTTCGCATGTCCTACATCAAGGCATATTCCGATATTCGGATTATTTATCTTTTCCATCATATCTTTTATCATATATGGCTCATCTTCAAGGACATTTTCAACTGCAAGAGTGAAGTTTTCCGAATCCATCAGCCTTTCAAAAAACTGTGCAGCCTTTTCAGCCTGATATTCTTTAAAGTATATGAAAGGAAGCCAGCCGGTATGAACTACCATTCTGCTAAGTCCAAGCTCCTTTAGAACCTCTACTGCTTCCTTTAATCTCAGCATTCCAGCATCACGGATTCTTGAATCGATGGATGCAGGATGGATTTCAGTAAAAGGACCATGCATTATTAATTTGTCTATTCCATCCAGGTCTTTTCTGATATCAGAAACAAGTTTCGCTCTGTCATCCAAAGAATCAGATATACATGTGTGATTTATTTCAATTCCCACATTGTATTCCTTTGCAAGTTCCGCCGCTCTTTCAGAAAAACCTGAGATGTACAGTCTATTTCTTATGTCCAATTCTATCTCCAAGCCTGAATGTAAGTGGGTAAAGTCCAGTAATTACGAAAGTTGTTACTGCATATCTCAGTGTTCTTACGAGATATGAAAGGAATCCTGCACTTTCAAGGAACTCCTTGTCAAATGGAAGCTTCAATACAGTATTAAGCGCATAGAAGAGTCCAATTGCAGCAGCAACACGGAGCACTCCAAAATACCATGCCTTAGGTCTTTTGAAGTTTACAAGCTTCTTTTCAAAGAAGAATCCAAGGGATGTTCCAATAAGGAGACCGTATGATGTGTAGTAGTCTGTGCTCTTTGCAAAAAGGAAACCAATGGCACCAACTCCTGCAAAAATGAGACATGCTCTTTCAAATGAATACTTATGATAGAGTACATCAAATACAACCATAACAACAGCTGCGAGGATGAATCCGAAAAGTACGTCAGTAGGATAGTGAACGCCAAGAGCAAATCTTGAAATACCAATTAACACTACTACAGAAAAAAGAATAATCTTCTGCCAGATTCTGTTTGCACGAAGTCCCATGGAACCATAGCAGAGCATACCGTTTGTTGAGTGACCGCTTGGGAATGAGAATCCCTGAACTGTAGGATCATAGATATCTGCACCCTTTTCAACAGGTTTAAGACACTTGATACTGTCACTTGCCATATATGGTCTCTTTCTTAAGAATATGTTTTTAAAGAAAGCATTGAAAACACTTCCGACGATAATCGTCATTCCCATCTTCTTTCCGAAATCCTTGTCAATCCAGAGATAGAAAACAGCAAGGAAAAATACCATGATCATCTGCTCACCAAGTGCAGATATGAGTGACATTACAGTCACTCCAAAGTCGGAGAGTCTGTCCTGAATAGATGTAATTAAAGATACTTCCCATGGGAAAAAGAATGCGTTACCCATAATATTCAACCTTCCTTTTGTATATACAGTCATACATTGTAATTTTATCAAAAAATGCACATTTTATCAATTGAATGTGATAAGATATATATGTATATGGAGGAAATAATATGCTTGATTTATCAAAACTTCAGAATGGTTCCGATATTAGAGGAATCGCTTTAGGTGACTCAGCAAACTTAAGAGAAACTGAAGCAAAAGCCCTTTCTTACGGCTTCTATGAATTCCTTAAAAAGAGAATCACAAAAGATACACTTACAGTTGCTGTTGGAACTGATTCAAGAGTAACAGGAAAAGAACTTAAAGATTATGTAATGGAAGAGTTTACATCACTTGGTGTAAAGGTACTTGACTGCGGACTTGCTTCAACACCTGCCATGTTCATGGCTACTGTTTTTGAAGATGTAAAAGCTGATGGCGCTATCATGATTACCGCATCCCATCTTCCAATGGACAGAAACGGCTTCAAGTATTTCACCGAAAAAGGTGGACTTGAAAAGGCTGATATCAGGGAAATCATTGAAGTCGCAAATGGATATGAAGTAAAAGAAAAGACTGAAATAAATGCTGAAAAGCTGGATCTTATCTCCATCTATTCAGACTATCTCAAAAAGAAAATCTGCGATGAAACAGGAAAAGAAATGCCTTTAAAGGGCCTCCATATCGTAGTAGATGCAGGAAATGGCGCCGGTGGATTCTATGCTACAAAGGTTCTTGAACCACTTGGATGTGATATTTCAGGCTCACAGTTCCTTGAACCTGATGGAACATTCCCTAACCACATTCCAAACCCAGAAGACAAAACTGCAATGAAATCAGTGTCTGATGCTTCAAAGAAAGCAAATGCCGATCTTGGTCTCATCTTCGATACAGACGTTGACAGAAGTTCATGCGTAGATGAAATGGGTAACGAAATCTCAAGAAACAAGATTGTTGCACTTGCAGCATCCCTTATTGCAAAGGATAATCCAGGTTCAGTTATTGTTACTGACTCCATCACATCAAATGAGCTTACAGTATTCCTTGAAGAAAGTCTCGGATTAAAGCACCTGAGATACATGAGAGGATACAGAAACGTAATAAACAGAAGTATCGATCTGAACAACGAAGCTCTCAACTCACCTCTTGCTATTGAAACTTCAGGACACGCCGCATACAAGGAAAACTTCTTTTTGGATGATGGAGCATACCTTGCAACAAAGGTTGTAATTGCTCTTGCAAATGGCACTGGAATTTCCACACTTCTTAAGGATCTCAAAGAACCTGCAGAAGAAAAGGAAGTAAGAATCAAGGTTGCAACTGATGACTTCAAGCCATATGCTGAAGCAGTACTTGATGCCCTTGTTCCATTCTGTGAAAAGGAAGGATTTGAAATCGTAAAGCCTAACTATGAAGGTGTACGTGTAAATATCAATAGAGATAATCTCAAAGGCTGGTTCCTTTTAAGAAAGTCACTCCATGATCCGATTCTCCCTCTGAACATCGAAACTACAGTTGGTTCAGTTGAAGATATTATGGATATTTTAAAGGGTTTCCTTTCAGGTTATGATAAACTTGTTTACTAAAGTCATTTAGGATATATAAGGAGAAAACATATGTCAGAAAATTTTGTATTCCATTTTACTGGAAAAGGCAATCAGAGCTATGTCATGAAGGACTCAAATGGTGAACCAGTATATGAAGCAATCTGCGAAAAGGTTACTCTCTTCAAGGATACTCCATTTACTTTCAGAAATCATATTACAGGACAGGATATTCCAAAGATGGTTGGTCACACTGTAAGTCATGACCTTAAGATTCTTGGATTCGGAGGTACAATCACATCCTCATTCAAGATTGATGGAGAACATGTATGGACTGTTCTTGACAGTCTCGGATACGGATTCCACTTCTATATGCAGGGTGCATCTGCATGTTTTGAAATCACATACAATGGTGAAAAGATTGGACACATCGGAACAGCAGGAACTGCTGCAATCGACCCAAGCAAGGCAGGAAATCCACTTGCCAATGTTCCAACAAACGGAATCTACAAGGTTGAATGTGACAGAGATCACATCGTTGGTGCTTTCCTTCTCTGCTTCGCAGTTACAAAGACTGAATTCTCACTTCAGACTTTAAAGTCAGCATTTACAAGATAAGCTTCACACTCCCAGTTGTACTGGGAGTTTTTTATTGCTTTTTTAAAAATAGTGTTGACAACTGTTATACACTGTTATATAGTGTTTATTACAAAAGGAGTTTTAAATATATGCATATAATTCTAAACAGCCAGTCAATGATTCCAATCTATGAACAGCTTGTGGATCAGATAAGAAAAATGATACTTGAAGGAAGTCTTCCTCCTGACACTCCCCTTCCGTCCGTCCGTACAATGGCTTCTGACCTTAAAATCAGTGCACTCACTGTAAAGAAGTCCTATGACAGACTGGAAGAAGAGGGATATGTTGCTACAGTTCATGGCAAAGGTACCTATGTAAAAGGAGCAAACCCTGAACTGCTCATGGAAGAAAGAAGAAAGGAAGTAGAAAACCTTTTCGAAAAAGCCATTGAAAAGGCTGAAATCTCAGGTATGAGCAAAGAAGAAATATTAAGTATTATCGATATACTTTTAGGAGAATAACATGGTAAGAATTGAAAACCTGAAAAAGCGCTATGACGGATTCGACCTTGATATATCTCTTTCTGTAAAACCAGGTATGGTTAC
>JAKSSM010000096.1 GCA_024403065.1 Clostridia bacterium
CGGTCTTGGATATATGCATGGACAGCATGATTCCAAGGCAAAAAAATAACCGCCCAAGTCTGACAAACTAACGGTTATTTTTAACTTTTAAATATCAGGCGAACCGTCATCGGTAGCACCTTTTGTTATATGCATTCTACCACTTTATCACTGCATTGTCAAACTTGGTTTCTTCAATCATTTTCTTTGTTTTTCATGCCGCAAACCCATACTTTAAAGGCAAAAAAATAACCGCCCAAGCCTAATTTTGCGGTTATTTTAAACCAATATATCAGGCGAACCGCCTACGGTTACACCTTTTGCTGTTTGTATTCTATCACTATTACTTCCAGCTGTCAAAACTAATCACATGTAGAATTAGTTATCTGCCTTGAAGTTATAGATAGGCTTTATTATCTTTACAATCTCAGCTGTAGGAGTGATATTTTCTACAATATCCTTCATATCCTTGTATGCCATTGGACATTCATCAAGTGTCTTTTCGTTTATTGTAGTTGAGTATATTCCTTTCATGGATTCTTCGAATTCATCCACAGTGAAACGTCTCTTTGACTCCATTCTTCCATAGAGCCTTCCTGCACCATGGGGAGCTGAACAGTTCCAGTCAGGATTTCCTTTACCTATACAGATTAATGATCCGTCTCTCATATTGATTGGGATAAGGAGTTTTTCACCTTCCTTTGCTGATACTGCTCCCTTTCTTAGAATCATTTCAGAGATTGAGATATAGTTATGGATTGTTTCAAATCTTTCTACTTCCCTGAGTCCAGTAAGAGAAAGGATAGTTTCTGCAATAAGTTCTCTGTTTCTGGATGCAAATCTCTGACAGATAGCTACATCGTGAAGATAGTCTTCCATATAGCTTCCGTAAAGGTAGCAGAGATCCTTTGGTGTTGATGGAAGAACTCCATCATACTCCGCTTCCATTTTCTTTAAAGTATCCTGGATTTCTTTTCTTCTTCCAGCTTCCTTGTATTCCTTTATGATTCTTTCTCTTTCAATGAAATATTCTTCTTTACCCTTTGCAAGATCTACTGCAATTCTCTGATAGATTTCAGCTACCTGCTTACCGAGATTACGGGAACCTGTATGGATTACAAGGTAGATATTTCCTTCATCATCACGGTCGAGCTCTATAAAGTGATTTCCACCACCAAGTGTACCTAAGGATCTGTCGAGTCTTCTTGTATCCTTAAGACTTCTGAAGCATCTCAGTTCCTGAAGATCAAATGGTTCCTTTCTTCCTGGCCATACATTCATGCCTGATGGGACAGAGTGACATGCCTTATCAAATTCAGGAAGATCAATTTCTGCTTTTCCAAGATTTACTGTAAGCATGCCACATCCGATATCCACACCTACTGCATTTGGAATAACCTTGTCTGTTACAGTCATGGTTGTTCCAATAGTGCATCCTGCACCTGCATGAACGTCAGGCATCATCCTTACCTTTGCATTTTCAGAAAATGGCTGATCAAGGAAAAGTCTTATCTGATCAATTGCAGTTTCTTCTATTACATCTGTAAACACTTTTGCAGTGTTATATTTTCCTTTTACTTCTAACATATTGTTACCTCTAATTTAATATTTATCCTTTAATACCGCTTTTCCATATCATATGATACTGAAATACCCCTTTTGTAATCCAGTAAATACATGCATTACCTTCTGTATCTACATACTATCACAGGAAACCAAAAAGAAATATTCTCATTTGCCTGAATTTATTGACCACCTTTTTAACCTGTTTCATCTTAAACTTATTGAAAATTGCCCAAGTTATGTATATATTATACATATATAACAGAAATCTATTGACCACCTTTTGGTATCAGATATACAAAGGAGCATGAAAAATGGAAGAAAAAATCAAGATTTATGTACCAGAATCCATAAACCGTATCCTTTTAAAGGATATGGAACTCTTTGAAATGTTCAAAAAGGATGGAAGTCTCAACAAAAACGAGTTCTATAACACACTGATTGTAAACTACTACAGACAGTACCAGGAAAAGACAGGTGAGCTCTTTTCTCAAATATGCAGCACTATAAAATCCAGTTCCAGCCTTAATGAATCAAACGTAAATGAAATTGCATCTTCTATCGTTCAGCTCATGAGACACTCTCAGTTTGATGATGACAAGGCTTCATTTACGGAAGTAGCACTTTCCATGAAGCCTACAAAGAAATCAAAGGATGTAATTGATTTCATTACTGACTGCTATCTTGATAACATGTCACTATCAGGATATTTCAGAAACATGTTTTTCTCATATACCATGCTTCCACAGGATAAAAGAGAAAGAATCATCTTTAAGGATCACTTTGAAAAGATAGAAGAAGCAATGGAAAAGGGCAGAAAGATATATTTCTCAACAAAGAGAAGCGAAAAGAAACGTGAAGCATCAGTATATATGATTGCAAGTTCAAAGGAAGAACTCTTTAACTATGTACTTCTTGAAATAGATGGTAAACCTGCAACCCAGAGAGTAAACCGTATTGCAAGCATCATGATTTTAAATGAAATATCTTCTGTAAGCGTAAGCACCATGAATACACTTGAAAAAATGAGAGAACAGGGACCTCAGTATACATACAGGGAAGGTGAAACTGGAGAAATTAAAGTTCGACTTACTGAACAGGGTAAGAGACTGTATAAGGCAATTTATCTTCAGAGACCACCTGTTAAAGAAATCCAGGATGACATATATACATTCTCCTGCTCAGCTGAGCAGGCAATGCAGTATTTCAGAAAATTCGGAAAGAATGCTGTAGTAGTATATCCATCAACGCTCACAGATGACCTGTACAACTTCTATTCAGGTGCACGTAGAGTCTACAAGAATGAAAAGTACAGTAATTCCTTAGCAAATGATGAAGAATAACGGGACACACTCTGTCTCAAATCATAATGGTCATTTCATGTCCTTTAATATACCATTCATTTCTTTTAACATACAGGAAAAAGGAGGTCACATATAATGGATCAGTTTAAAACAGGAAATTTCATAAAAGAATTAAGAAAGGAAAAGAACCTTACTCAGGAGAAGATAGCAGAAGTCTTCAATGTATCAAGAAGAACAGTATCAAGATGGGAGACAGGTTCAAATATGCCTGATCTTGATATCCTGATTGAAATGTCAGACTATTATGATGTAGACATCCGAGAAATCTTAGATGGAGAAAGAAAGGATGTTAAAATGAACGAAGAAATGAAAGATACTATTCTTAAAGTTGCTGAATACAGTAATGAAGAAAAGATCAAGATGAGCAGGATGATACTTATATATCTTGTGATTGCTGCTGTTATGCTTGCAGCAAATATTACACTCCGTTTTCTCGAACTCCCATCCACATTCTGGACAGGTTTTCTTGAAGGAGTAACATCAGGATTCCCATTCTTTACACTCATACTCTGTATACTTTATCTTACTGGAAACCTTAACAAGGTACGTAACTTCAAACTTAGACTCATTGGAAGAAAATAGGATAAAACGTAAAAAAGCACCCATAAGGGTGCTTTTTAATATCAATTATCATTATTTAACCGCATCTTTCATCTTTACCCACTCTTTTTTAAGCATTGCGAATTCCATTGTATTCTCATAGAGTGGTGTTCCGTCAGGATTGTTTACGAAGGAGACATATTCAATAAATGTACCTTCATGTCGCATTCCAAGCTTTCTTATAAGGCCCTGTGACTTTATATTATCCTCTTCAGTATATGCATATATACGTCTGAATCCACATGTACAGAAGAGATAGTCAAAGTATGCAGCACCGGCTTCAAAAGCATATCCTTTTCCCTGATATGCTTTATTGTACATCCAGCATGGACTGAATGAATCCTCTTCAGGACCACCGAAAACTTCTCCGATTACCTTTCCTGTCTCCTTCAGTGTTACTGCAAGATAGTAGTCAGTTTCTTCCATTCTTCTTGAAATAACCTTTCCCACATCATTAAGGTTGTCCAGTTTCATATCTGAAAAGCAGTGTACTTCTGGATCTTCAAGATATTCAAGTACATCTGCTGCATCCTTTAATTCAAAAGGTCTTAATATAAGTCTTTCTGTTTCTATAATCATATTACTACTCCTTTACTCTCATTAGAGATGCAGTTGATGATGACTTGTTTTCATAGAAATGAGCTGTTAAGCCATTAGCCATATACTTTGTCATACAGCTCATACCATTGAACTTTGGATATTTCTCTCCATTATCTGGAATTACTCTTCCATCTACTACCTGCCACTTGCACTTGTCAGTAGTTTTACCATCAATCATGATTGTGACATTTTCACCAATAAACTCTACATACACATGTTTTCCGAAATGAGTACCTGTCCATGTACCCTGGAGATATACATAGTCTGCATCATCATAGTTGATCATAGACTTATCTGTTGTGAAATCATAGTTGTGGTTTTTCGCATCATTTCTGAATGCATCAAAAATTTCATGAAATGCGTCCTTTGGTACCATCGAGCCCTGATTGGATGAACGGTAGATTCTGTCCCCACTTTTAAACCTCACATCTATTGTTTCTCCACCACATGGAGGAAGTCCTGCCACATGAATAGTGTGACCGTTATCTTTTGAAAGCTCATATTTAATACATACTTCTCTTAATTTCTCTACAAGCTTTCCATCTGTCATATAGTCGAGGACAAACTCTGTACCATCACGCCCGAATCTGCTCATACCGCTGGATTCCACATGGTACATGCCATCTTCTTCAGAAACCTTAAATGTGTAGTCTCCCTGTCTTTCAAAACTGAAAGATATGATATCAGTTATCTCGATATCATCATGAAGACCCTTTATATATTCTTCAGTTCTTCCACCACAAACCGGTGGTTCATAAAATTTAAATATTTTCTTCAATAATCCCATTTTTATTCTTTTTGATATCAATAGATATTGTTTAGTACATTAAAGCCATCATCATACGGATATATGTAGTAAGTCGTCCTGCAAGTACCAGATCAAGTGTACCTGATAAAGCAAGCACTATCATCCCTATAATCATAATCCCCTTACCGAATTTTGTGAGTGACTTCTGCCACTTTACTTCGCTTTCTTCATACTTCAGGAATATTCCTTTTCTTAAAAGAACCATGTATGTTATGAGGAGTGCAAGAGCACCACCAAAACATACAAAAGCTATTGCACCAGCAAGTCCCCATACGATTGCAAAAGGAGCAGTAAAGAATACCATCCCAATGATCATAAGAGGAAGCATTATTATTACAGATATACCAGCCATTTTAATCCTCCACTTTTGTTCCGCATTCACTGCAGAATTTTCCATTAACTTTAGCTCCACAGAATCTGCAGAACTTTGCTTTTTCTTTTGTACTTTCCATATTTACAGGTTCAGCTTTTGTAAAGCCACCCATCGAAAGTCCAAAAAGTGCACCAGGAATATTTATGATTTGAGCTTCATTTCCCGGAAGGCCTGAAGCCTTTTTAGTCATATATCCGAAAATGGAAAGTACCTGATTACCATTCATTTCAGGTTTAACTTCATTTAAAAGAGTTCTGTCTTCTCCTTCAGATATTTTCTTAAGTATGTCATATGCAATATGCATCACATATGGGTTTCTTTCATAAAGAGACTCTATAATTTCCTTTTTATCAGAAACTTCAATATCCTTTACGCTGTTTAAAGTGATACTTACTATTCTTTCTTTTCTCTCATCAGGTGTTTCATTTTCAATTTCTGGATAAACTGTGAAATTGTCTCTTAAGTATGTTCCACCCATCAGGTCTTCACGAAGGATAAGTGGGTTACCTTCTCCTCCTACACTTCCAGATATACTAATTCCACCGCAGAATGGACAGCTTTTTACATATCCACCTGGTCTTGGACCTGGTTTAGAATATATGGTTATTTCATTTCTGCACTTTGGACATTTAAGAATATATTTTAATGATCCATTTTTACTATCTGAAAGTACTATTTCTTCATCAGCATGAGCTTTATATACCTCTTCAGTTATAAGGCCATCCTTAAGCGCCTTATAAAGATACTTTGTTCTTGAAAAAGTCATATCCTGGAACCAGTGGTTACGGATATTTTCTTCTTCACTTAAACTGGTGTTTTCAGGATCCTCGTTATAGTATATCTGGTCTATACAATAGAAACTGTCAACTTTACCAAATACCTTCTGTATGAATCTTCCTGCAGAATCACTGTAGAAAGCATCACGTCTATATATTTCTTCAAATTTTTTAAGAATCTCATCCCTTGTCATTTCCATAAATTCCATAGAATGCACCTCCTTTAAA
>JAKSSM010000097.1 GCA_024403065.1 Clostridia bacterium
AGAACCTTTCTACCGTTCTTTGTAGCCATTCTCTTTCTGAATCCGTGTTCAACCATTCTCTGTCTCTTCTTTGGCTGTAATGTCTGCTTCATTTCTAATTTTCTCCTTTCTAAAGCTTTACTTGTGCAATCTGAATTTCAATTGTCACATACGTTCGTTTATTATATCTTAAGAACCTTTGTTTTGTCAAATAAATATGGTGAAAAACAGGGTATTATTAAGCTTCTCATGTTATCTTTAGGATAAGTTCTGTTATATATAATATGTAAAGGAGCTGAAGTTATCCTAATATTGTGGATAACTATGTGGATAACTTTAAAAGAGTCTGAATTTAAAAATAAAAAAATACAATAAAAAAACATAAGTTATACACACATTTTTCTGTTGCTTTAGGATAACTAATGATATATAATGGGAACACTTAACATCAGATTTAGGAAAAAGCAATGGACATTTATGAAGTAATCTGGAGTGGTGTATTATCATACCTCAAGGAAAATACCAATGAAATGGTATATAACACATGGATAACTCCTTTAAAAATAAATAATATTGATGACGATCTTAAGATTGCATATCTTGAAGTTAACATAGACAAGAATGAGGATCTCGTTCTTAATGTTATAAAAACAAGATTCATTGAATATCTTGAAAAGGGATTTGCTCTCATTATGGGTGCAGCATATCGTGTAGTAGTAAAGAAATCCAGTGAATATGGCACTTCAGTTAAAAAAGACAGTTCTCAGGTTGAAATGAATATTGAAACTGAAAAGAAAAAGGTTGCACCACTCAAAAAAGTTGAAGTAAATGAACTCATTAAAGAAAAGCTCTTTAATCCTTCATATACATTCGACAATTTTGTTGTAGGACCATCAAATCAGTTTGCATACAGTGTTGCAAAAGCTGTAGCAGGCTCACCTTCTGAAACATATAACCCTGTATTTATTTATGGCGGATCAGGTCTTGGTAAGACACACCTTCTTCATTCCATTGGAATCGAACTTCTTACAAACCGTCCTGAACTCAATGTCTTATATGTTTCAAGTGAAATGTTCACCAATGAATTCATTACTGCACTTCAGAACAATAAGCTGATGTCATCATTCAAAAACAAGTACAGAATGATTGATGTTCTTCTTATTGACGATATTCAGTTCCTTGAAGGAAAAGAGCAGATTCAGAATGAATTCTTCTATACATTCGAACATCTCTACAATATGAACAAGCAGATTATCCTTTCATCAGACAAGCAGCCTGATAAGCTTGTAAATCTTGACAAGAGACTTACATCAAGATTCAGCTGGAACATGGTTGCAGATATTTCATCACCTGATTTTGAAACAAGAGTAGCAATTCTGAATAAGAAAGCTGAAAATGAATGTATTGAACTTGATGATGATATAAGAGAAGTAATAAATCTTATAGCTGAAAAAATGAAAGATAATATAAGAGAACTTGAAGGTGCTTTTTCAAGAATCATCGGTTTCTCAAAAATCATGAATCAGAAGATTGACAGACACTTTGCAAGAAAAGTTCTTACAGATATTCTTTCCAATACCGAATCTCAGGTAACACCAGAAAGAATAAAGAAAATGGTAGCAAAGAAATACACTATCAAAGCAAGTGATATGGAATCTACAAAGCGTACAGCAAATATTGCATATCCAAGACAGATTGCCATGTATCTTGTAAGAGAACTTACTGATAATTCACTTCCTCAGATAGGCAAGATCTTTGGTAACCGTCATCATACTACTGTTTCATATGCATGTGAAAAAATTGAAAGTGATATGAAGTATGATGAAAATCTGAAAAATATTATAAATAAGCTTAAATCCGACATTAAAGACAATTAGTAAAATTAAACAGTTTATGATATAATAAAGTTATTCTATTTATTATTTATTAACTCAAAGAGTTATCAACAGGTAAGTAGAATAACTTTTTCAGTATTTTCAAGGGTTCAGAGCACTTTTCCTAGATACTGAAAGCCTTTATTACTACTATAACTAAAAAGAAAAGAATATATATAATTACGGAGGAAATTAAAATGAGATTTTCTTGTGAACAGAATACTCTTGTTAAAGCCCTGAATATTGTTTCAAAAGCTGTAACATCAAGAACAACTATTCCAATTCTTAAAGGAATCCTTCTTACTGTAAAAGATGGTAAGCTTACAATGTCAGCATCTGATCTTGAAATTGGTATTGAAAAGACAATTGAAGTAGATGATGCAGAAAACGGATCAGTTGTTGTTCAGGCTAAACTTTTCTCTGATATTATAAGAAAACTTCCAAATTCAACAGTAGAAGTTACAGAAGACAACAATAACATCAATATCAGATGTTCAAAGACAAACTTTGATATTGTTGGAAATGAAGCTGATGAATTTCCAAAGATCATGATTGAAACTACATCTGAAGATATTCTTTTTGACAAGGAAATCTTCTGTGATATGGTAAACAAGGTTTCTTTCTCAGCATCAGCTGATGAATCAAGAGGAGTTCTTACTGGAATTCTTATTGAAATGAAGGAAGATTCACTTAATATGGTTTCACTTGATGGATTTAGAATGGCAATTACACGTGAAGCCATCTCCAATGAAAATGAAAAGAATATTCTCATTTCATCAAAGATTTTAAGTGAAGTTTCAAAGATCATTACAGATGAAAATCCAGATGGAGATGTAATTTTCAGATACAACAACAAGAAAGCCTTATTTGTAGTAGGAAATACAAAGGTAGTTGTATCATTGCTTGATGGAGAATTTGTAAAATACAGAGATATCTTACCAAAGGATCAGTCAATTACAGTAGTTCTTAACAGACAGGATATGCTTGAAGCAATTGAAAGAGCATCACTCCTTGCAAAAGTTGGAAAGAATAATCTAGTAAGACTTACTATAAATGATGAATTCATGGAAATAACATCAAAGTCTGAAGAGGGTAATGATACAGAAGAAGTAATGGTATCAAAAGATGGAAATGATATCCTTATAGGATTCAACTCCAAGTATCTTATTGATGCACTTAAAGTTATTGATGACAGTGAAATAAAGATGATACTCAATACTCCTGTTTCACCATGTTTAATCAAGCCTGTATCAGGTGACAGCTACTGTTATCTCATTCTTCCAGTAAGAATCAATATGAACTAGTTTAAAAAATGTATATAAAAGAAATTTATCTGAAAGACTTTCGTAACTACGAAAGTCTTTTGCTACAATTTGATAAGAATGTAAATATTATTTCAGGTGATAATGCTCAGGGAAAAACAAATCTTCTGGAAGCTATATATATTTCATCTCTTCTTAAATCTTTCCGTACAAGTAAAGATCATGAAATGATTTCATTTAATAAGAATGCTGCACTTGTAAAGATAGGTTATGTAAAAGATGATTATGATGAAGAAATTGAAATAATAATTGATAAAGAGAATGGAAAGAATGTAAAGCTTAATGGTGTGAAACTTAAAAAAGCATCTGAAGTTCTTGATAATATATATACAGTAATATTTACACCAGATGATCTTTCAATAGTTCAGGATGAACCTGAAAAAAGAAGAAAGTTTCTTGACAGAGAACTCTGTCAGATAAAGACTTCATACTATATGAATCTTGCAAACTACAGACGTGTACTTCTTCAGAGAAATGCATATCTTAAGGAACCAAGAGTAGATAGAGAAATTCTTTCAGTATGGGATAATGAACTTTCAAAATATGGTGCTGATATCATTCATGAAAGAAAAAAATTCATAGATAAACTTTCAGTAGTAAGTTCAAGAATCCATAAAAGTATTACAGATGGCAGAGAAGACCTGATTGTAAGATACATAGAAAATGTGAAATATGTTCCTGACAGAAAGAAACAGATGGAATATTTCTATGAAAAACTTCAGGCATCATTTGAAAATGATATGATGAGAAGAACTACAACAGCAGGTCCTCATAAGGATGATCTTGAATTCATCATAAAAGATAAAGATAAAGAAATCAATGCGAGAGCCTTCGGCTCTCAGGGACAGCAGAGAACTGTTTCTCTTTCTGTAAAACTTTCTGAAATAGATATAATAAAAGAAGAAACTGGAGAAACACCAGTGCTCCTTCTTGATGATGTATTATCAGAGCTTGATCTTAAGAGACAGGAGTTCTTAATTAAAACTCTATCAGATGTGCAGCTTTTCATATCTACTGCAGAACTTTCAGATGATCTTTTAAAAAGGCTTCCAGAAGGTAATACGTATGTAGTAGAAAATGGTAAAATAGTGTTGAAATAATATCTAATGATATTAAAAGGTAGAAAAATGGCATATATTAAAGGAAATGTAGAAATCGGCAGGGATGTATTTATTGCTCATGATGCAGATATATTAGGGGATGTAAAAGTAGGAAATGACAGTTCCATCTGGTACCATGCAGTACTCCGTGGTGACACTGATAAAATTACTGTAGGAGACAGAACAAACATCCAGGATAATGCAGTAGTTCATGTTGACTATGGTTTTCCAGCAGTTATTGGAGATGATGTAACAATCGGACACAATGCAACAATCCATGGATGTGAAATAGGATCAAATACAGTAATTGGTATGGGATGCACTATTATGAATGGTGCAAAGGTTGGAAGTAACTGTATTATTGGAGCATGCTCCCTTATAACTCAGGGTAAAGTAATTCCAGATAATTCCCTGGTAATGGGTGCACCTGGAAAAGTAGTAAGAGAATTAACAAAAGAAGAAATTGAAGTGAATAGACTGACAGCACTGGAATACATTAAAGACAAGAATATTCATATGAATCTCTAGAAAAAGGAGAATATTTAATGAAAAGAGAAAGACTTGGAAGCAGACTGGGATTTATATTTCTTTCCGCAGGATGCGCCATAGGCTGTGGAAATGTATGGAAATTTCCATGGATGTGTGGAGAAAACGGCGGAGGAGGATTTGTACTTCTTTATGCAGTATTTTTAATTCTTCTTGGACTTCCTGTAATGACAATGGAATTTTCCATTGGACGTAAAGCTCAGAAAAGTCCTTTATACATGTATCAGGTAATTGAAAAGAAAGGTCAGAAGTGGCATCTTCATGGATATCTTTCCTTTTTTGGAAATATTGCCCTTATGTCATTCTATACAGTAGTAACAGGATGGATCATATACTACTTTACAAGTTTCCTTACTGGAAATATTGATGATCTTGGATTTGTTCCAATGATTATGAATCCTGTAATTAATACTTCATATCTGGCAGTAACACTTGTAATTGCATTTATCATTTTATGCTTTAATCTTCAGGGTGGACTTGAAAGAGTAACAAAATATATGATGTCAGTGCTTCTTATCCTTATGATTGCCCTTGCATTTCATTCTTTCACGTTAAGTGGAGCAAAGGATGGATTAAGCTTCTATCTCATTCCTGACTTTTCGAAGATAAAGTTTTCAACTGTAGTAGGTGCCATGAATCAGGCATTCTTCACTTTATCTGTTGGTATGGGAAGTATGGCAATCTTCGGAAGCTACATTGATAAGGAAAGATCACTTCTTGGAGAGTCCCTAAATATCATTGCAATAGATACCTTTGTTGCAATTGTTGCAGGACTCATAATGTTCCCTGCATGTTTCACATACAACCTGGAAGTAGGTGCTGGTCCTAATCTTCTCTTTGATACTATGGTTGAAGTATTCAGAAATATGAACGGAGGAAGAATCTGGGGAACACTATTCTTCATGTTCATGGTATTTGCTGCTCTTTCAACAGTTCTTGCAGTATGTGAAAATATCCTTGCAATGTTCAGAGAACTTACCGGATTTTCAAGACCAAAGGGTTGCCTTATCTGTGGTATAACACTTTTTATTACATCTCTTACAACAGCACTTGGATTCAGTGTAATAAAGTTCCAGCCATTTGCAGATGGAACAGTCTTCCTTGACTTCTGGGATTTCATCGTGTCAAACAATATCCTGCCACTTGGTTCTCTCATATTTGTACTCTTCTGTACAACAAAGAAAGGCTGGGGATGGGATAACTTCCTTGAAGAAGCAAATGAAGGTAAAGGTTTAAAGGTAAGAAACTGGATGAAACCTGTATTCAAATACCTGGTACCTTTAGCAATCATATTTATCTATGTTATGGGGCTAATTACATTCAAATGGAAATAGAGAATTTGGACCTGTCTTAATGACAGGTCCTTTTTATATGTGATATACTGAAATATGAATTTAAAGGAGGTGCATTCTATGGAATTTATGGAAATGACAAGGGATGAGATTCTT
>JAKSSM010000098.1 GCA_024403065.1 Clostridia bacterium
ATCGAACAGCTTTGTCATTCTATCACCTTTACAAACCATTGTCAACAGCTTTTTTAAAAGTTTTTTAAAAAAGTTTAACAATTTTTGCGATAGAATACCGCACCAAACGTGCGGTATATGGATAATACTATATTTAGCTGTGAATGTCAACAGCTTTTTGTTATTTTTTAATCTCTTTTTGCAGACCAAATAAGAAATACAGTACCAGTGCAATAAACTGGAGCGCTGTGAAGAACAAATATACTCCCCTTGCTCCGAAATGATCCAGAATCACACCACCTACCAGGTTACAGATAATGGCACTGAAATTGCTGCCTAAAGCATAATATGTAGTAACAGCGATACTTCTTAATCTCGGTGGAACTATTCTACCGAAATACTTCACCATTTCTACAAGCAGGAAACCATCCATTATTCCCTGAAGGAAGAAAGTACCGATAAGAACTCCCGTAGAAGGTCCACATGCGTAGATTCCAAACCTTATGATTGCAACAGCAAAAGCAACAGCAATAAGTTTCTGTATAGGAAATCTTCTTTCAAAGAATGGAATGAGAACCATAAATACCATCTCGCTTCCAGCCATAAGCAGAAATGCAAGACCTACTCCGGCAACATCCCCACCTGCTTCCCTGTACAGATAAGCATAATATGTATTGTTTGCAAGAGTTGAACCTAAAGAAAAGAAAGCTACAATGAGAAGCATCACAAACTTTTTCTCTTTAAAGAGGTCAGAGATGCTTGCCTTTTCCTGTCTGTTTGAATAATGAGGCGGTTCCTTTTCTCTAATAACAAACAATGCTGACAGAAGATAGAACACACCGTTGAAATAGAATATGGTTTTCAAACCATAACTGTTTGCTACAAGTCCAGCTGTGTAGGATGCAACCGCATATCCAACAGCTCCAAGAGATCTGATAACAGCGAAGTTCTGACCATTGGAATCAATCATGCTGTCACAAAGACTGTGCACAGGTTCCTGGATTGAGTGAAGTACAAAATATGAAACTGCAAAAAGCACAAATGTGCGGACAAGACTTGATACCAAGGAAAGGACTGCTGCAAGCACAAATGACACAATTATTACAAGTTTCTTGCTATTGGAATTGGCATAAAGCTTTCCCATAAAAAGGCCACTGACAACTGCACCGAGAGTACCTAACGATGTAACAACGCCAACCTGTGAGCCGGAAAATCCGATAGAACTCAGATACTGACTCAGAAGCGGACAGAATGCACCAAGTGAAAAATAGGCACAGAAGTAAAGGGCCATAGAATTAAGTTGTGCTTTTTTATTCTCCATAGTCTACTGAATTATCTCGTACATTTTAAGTGCGTCTTCTTTTTTCTGTGAATCTGTAATATCAAGAACCTTTGCCTTAAGGGAACTGTTACCGAATTCAATTCTGATAATATCCCCTACGCACACTTCTGAACCAGGTTTTGCAACTTTATCATTTATAAATACAAATCCTTTTTCACATGCGTCCTTTGATACTGTCCTTCTTTTTATAAGTCTTGAATTTTTAAGAAATTTATCTATTCTCATCTATTTCATAAACCTTCCTAATACCTTAACAAGTTTGTCACCCTTTGGAAGAGCAAGAAGTTCTTCCTTTGTAATCATATTTGTAACAATTACAAGTACGGCATAGCATACTACACCAGCAACAACAGAAATTCCTGCAGATATAAGCATTGATGATACAAACATACCTGTAAGTCTATATACACCATATACAACTATTCCCATGGCAACTGATGAGAGCAGTGGCTTTATATATGTATTTACAGGATCAAAACCAAAGCCAAGATGCTTTCTTACCGCAAGTATGTTGAGAATTACTATAGTAAGGTCGCATGCGATGCTTCCAAAAGGCGCACCATTTACATTGAGCGCAGGAATACCTACAAGTACAAATGTTACAAGAACCTTAAAGGCTGCACCTACAAGAAGATTCCTTACCGGAATAATCTGCTTTCCTACAGCCTGAAGTACAGCACCAAGTGTAGTTGATGTCGCTGCAAGAATGATAGTTACACAAAGGATTCTGAGCGTTGGCACAGCTTCAATAACTTCCTGTGCAACATTTGGGTTTGAATAAAGTGTCTTTAAAAGCGGATATGCAAGTGTGAAAATACCTACCGCACATGGAGACGCAACCATCATTGTAAGTCTTAATGAGAACTTTGAATTGTACTCAGTAAGTGTCTTGTCTCCAAGTTTGAAGTATCTTGCAATCATTGGCAGTACGCCAATTGTAATTGCAGAAGTGAAAACTGATGGAATTGCAATAAGGGAGTCACAGTATCCTCCGAGTCTTCCCCATAATATCTTTGCTTCAGCATAGGACCAGCCTGTTGCCTGAAGTCGTCTCATTACAATCATAGCATCAATTGTATTTACCATAGGAAGAATACATGCCCCAAGTGTAATTGGAATTGTAATTTCAAGTATTTCCTTTACCAGTTCCTTTGTTGACATTTCAGGACCCTGATAATCGTCATATCTGAGTTCAAGTGTTTTCTTCTTTGATGCATGAAGATACATGAAATAAACTGCAACAAGGCCAAAGAATGCACCAATAGAACATCCTGCTGTAGCTCCTGCACTTACAGTTTCATTTCCCAAAGGAAGGAATCTGTAAGCAAGGAAAAGTCCAAACACTACTCTGAAAAGCTGTTCAACAAGCTGTGAAAGTGCACTTGGAAGCATTATCTGCTGTCCCTGGAAATATCCTCTGTAAACTGAAAGAATAGGAACAATAAGAACTGCAGGTGCAATTGCCTGCATTGACATTTTTGCGCCTGGGTTTCCCATGAGTTCCGTTGCAATATAGTCTGCACCAAAGAACATTGCAAGGAAACCAACAAGACCTAAAACAGTCATTGTTCCAAGGGATACCTTGATTACCTTCTTTACACCCTGATAATCGTTTACAGCTGTACGCTCAGCTACCATTCTTGAAATAGCTGTTGGGAAACCTGCTGTAGCAATTGTAAGGATGAGTCCATATACAATATATGTAGAACTGTAGTATGACAATCCATCTCCACCAACCCAGTTTGTAAGTGGGATTCTGAAGAAAGCACCCATAATCTTGATTATGATGCCTGATATTGAGAGAATTGCCGCTCCTTTTAATAATTTTTCCATACGATTCTCTTGATTAGCCTCTTACTTCATCTACAAGAGCCTTAGCTTCTTTTGTAAGTTCTCTGATTTTGTCAAAATCTTTTGCAGATATTAAATCCTTTTTAACCATCCATGTACCACCACATGCCGCAATCTTGCTGTTCTCAAGATATGCCTTGAGATTACCTGCATTGATTCCACCTGTTGGCATGAATTTAATATTTGGGAATGGACCTGAAAGAGCCTTTATCATCTTAAGTCCGCCTGCATCTTCTGCTGGGAAGAACTTGACAACCTCTAACCCTCTCTTATAGGCCTGAGTAATTTCAGAAGGAGTCATACATCCTGGGAAAACAGGAATATCATTTGCGAGGCAGTAGTCTACTACTTCAGGATCAAATCCAGGTGTAACAATAAACTTTGCTCCTGCAGATACTGCATCCTTAACCTGTTCAACAGATAAGACTGTACCTGCTCCAACAAGCATTTCAGGACAGTTTTCTGCTATGAGCTTTATGGATTCCTTTGCAGCTGCAGTTCTGAAAGTAATTTCAGCAACTGGAAGTCCTCCTTCCATTAATGCTTCTGCAAGCTTAACAGCATCAGCCGCATCATCAAGTGCCACTACTGGTACTACTCCAAGTTTTGCAAGTTTGTTAATCATATTTTACTGATTATCTCCTTTCTTTTGTTTTCAACTTCCCTGTATACTCTTTCAACATCAATTGTTTTGTATTCATTATCTCTAAAGAGTACTTCACCATTTACCATAGTAAGTACCACATCACTTCCAGATGCTGAATATACAAGATTGTTTACCATTTCTGTTACAGGATGCATATTAGGTTTATCTACATCAAGGACAATCAGATCTGCAAGGAATCCCTCCTTAAGAAGACCTGCATCCTGTCTTCCCTGGGATAATGCTCCTGCTCTTGTTGCAGCATAGAGTGTTTCCTTTGGGGTAACAGCTGTTGGATCTTTATACATCATTTTTGAAGAAATGGCGAATACCTTCATTTCTTCAAAGAAATTCAACGAATTGTTTGATGCAACAGAGTCTGTCCCAATTCCTACACTGATTCCTTCTCTTAAAAGTCTTGGAACATTGCAGACACCTGATGCAAGTTTAAGATTTGATATAGGGTTTGATGCTACTGTAACACCACGTGATTTAAGAATTTCATAATCACATTCTTCAATATGTACACAGTGCGCAAGTGTTGCAGGAACACATAAGGCATTATGCTTTTCCATATACTGAACTGGTGTAAGTCCGTACTTTTCCTTACATGCAAGATGTTCTGAAAGAGTTTCAGATACGTGAATATGCATGTTTATTCCATTCTCTTTGGCAAAGGCAGAAACAGCCTCTACAGTTTTTGGATTACTTGTATATTCTGCATGAATAGATGCATCAATTCTGACTCTGTCATCAAAAGCCTTGTGAAGTGTTCTTAAAGAATTCTCCATCTCTTTAAACCCGCTAAGCATTTTAGGATCGGAATCATCAAACTGAGTTATTGCAAATGAAATATTTTCTCTTGCCCCTGCATCCTTTACAGCTCTTGCTATATCGTCAAGGAAATAGTACATATCTGTTGATGATACAATACCGAATCTCAATGATTCGGCCATCGCAAGAGTTGTTCCCCAGTAGATTGCCTCTGAATCAAGATGTGCTTCAAATGGAAAAATCTTAAGATTGAGCCAGTCCTGAAGATTGTAGTTCTCACCATATCCTCTCATAAGAGTCATTGGTGAATGAGCATGAGTATTTACGAAACCAGGCATAAGAAGTTTTCCTTTTCCATCGTAAACCTCACCATATGATTTTTCCGGCATTTCTGTGCCTATATATGCGATTCTGTTACCTTCTGTTGCAACATACATGTTGTCCTTCACATCGAAGTTTTCATCAAGAATCTTTATATTTCTAAACAGCATTTTACGGCCTCCATATCCTGAAAATTATATCATTTCTGTGGCTGATTGTCCATAATGATGGATAAGAGTTCAAGAGAGTCAGCAAGCATATCATCTTTATCTGTAGCAAGTCTGATATATGGCTTTGAACCAAGATGAACGAATGTCCTGTCACCCATTCTCTCCCCTATATTATATATGGCAAAAGCATTGAGACCATTGGTTTCACCAAAATCAAATACAAGTTTCACTGTATCTTTACCAGATGTCTCCTGATTTACTTTATGAATGCGCAAAACTCCACTTTCTTCAGAAAGATATCTGATATGAGATATTTTAAGAAGATTCATTGTAACCTCAGGCACATCTCCAAATCTGTCCACCAGCTCATCGAACATGTCGTCCTCATCGTCATAGCTTCTGATGGTCGCAATCTTCTTGTAGATATCCATCTTCAGAATCTCGTCTTCAATATATGTATCAGGAATATATGCAGAAACAGGTATTTCAATAAGGGATTCTTTTGTCTCATCTTTTACAATTTCACCTTTAAGCGCACGCGTACAGTCGCTCACCATCTTTACATAAAGTTCGTATCCAACTCCTGACATATGTCCAGACTGTGCTTCACCCAGCAGGTTTCCTGCGCCACGGATTTCAAGGTCACGTATAGCAATCTTGAAACCTGACCCGAATTCCGTGAATTCCCTGATTGTACTCAGTCTCTTCTCTGCTGTTTCAGTAAGAACCTTGTTTGGTTCATGCATAAGATAACAGTAGGCAACTCTTGTGCTTCGCCCTACTCTTCCCCTGAGCTGATACAGTTCTGAAAGACCATATCTATCTGAATCGAGGATAATCATTGTATTTGCATTTGGAATATCAAGTCCGGATTCGATGATTGTTGTAGAAACAAGTACATCTGCCTCATGATTTACAAATGAAAGCATTACATCCTCAAGCTCATTTTCACTCATTCTGCCATGACCATATATTACTCTTGCTTCAGGCACAAGTTCTGATATCATCTTTTTCACGTTGAGTATTCCATTAACTCTGTTGAATACAACGTAAACCTGTCCGTCTCTTGCAAGCTCTCTTTCAATGGCTTCCTTTATAACATTCTGATCCTGCTCGAGCACATATGTCTGAACCGGAAATCTGTCTTCAGGCGGATTTTCAAGAAGACTCATATCCTTT
>JAKSSM010000099.1 GCA_024403065.1 Clostridia bacterium
GAATGTGGTGTGAGTTTGTGAATAAAAGAAGAAACAGGACAGATGATTACAACCTTTTCTCCTGTTCTGAGCATTTTTAATGCTTTAAGTCTTTCCAGTTCATCATCTCGGTTTCTTGCATCATATCTTAAGAGAATGCTGTCTGTCTCAGAAAGAAGAACTACCTCTTTATCTCTAATAAAAAAAGAAAGATCCAGGGCAAGTCTTCTGGCACGTTCCATACTGGAACATACAACTATGCTCTGATCTTTTTCTAAAGCAAATTCAGATATAACTGGAGCCACTCTTGATTCAGATGCGCCACTTACACTAATTATACTCAAAAGACTATTCCTCTACTTTCTTCTTTACATTGAATCTGTTCATTGCCATATCAATGCCATCTTTAAGATAGCATTCTATAGCTTCACATGATTTTATAACTGCAGGATAAAGAAGTTCACTTTCATCTTTTGTCACATTACCTACAACAAAGTTGATAAGGTCACCCTTTAAAGCTGAACCGATACCAATTCTGATTCGTGGAAAGCCATCATCATTAAGAAGATAGATGATGTTTCGCATTCCATTATGTGTACCTGCCGAACCTTTTTTCCTAATTCTAAAAGTACCAGTTGCAATATCAATGTCATCATAGATGACCAGAAGATTTTCAACTGGTTCCTTGTAGTAAGCCAAAACTTCTCTTACGGCTTCACCAGAAAGATTCATAAAGGTCTGAGGCTTAACAAGGAGAACTTTTTTGTTGTTGATGAAACCTTCACCAACAAGTGCCTTGAACTTAAGCTTATTGACCTCTATGTTATTTCTTTCGGCAAGTACGTCGATTGTTTTGAACCCAATGTTATGACGAGTATTCTCGTATTTTTTACCTGGATTTCCTAAACCGACTATTATATTCATTAAACACTAATCAAATAAAGCACTTACTGAGCCATTTGAGAATACTCTTGTCATAGCTTCAGCAAAGATTGGAGCTACTGATAAGAAAGTCATCTTGTCAGTAATCTTTTCTGGTCCCATTGGAACTGTATCGAGTAAAACGATTTCTTCAAACACTGATGCCTTAAGTCTTTCAATTGCTGGGCCTGATAAAACGGCATGTGTTGCGCCTGCAAATACAGTCTTAGCACCTAAATCCTTAACAGCCTTTGCAGCATTGCAGATAGTACCAGCTGTATCAATCATGTCGTCGATGATGATGCAGTTCTTACCTTCGATGTTACCGATAATATTTACGATTTCTGACTTGTTTGGTTCAGGTCTTCTCTTATCGATAATTGCGATTGGGCAGTTTAAGATTTCAGCTAATGATCTTGCTCTTGTAACTGAACCATGGTCTGGTGATACTACGCAGAGGTCGTCAAGATTCTTGTCCATGAAGTACTTTGCAAGAATTGGCATACCGAAAAGGTGGTCAACTGGAATATCAAAGTATCCCTGAATCTGGTTTGCGTGAAGGTCCATTGTGATAACTCTGTCTGCACCAGCAGCTACGATGATATCAGCAACAAGCTTTGCTGTGATTGGATCTCTTGGCTTTGCCTTTCTGTCCTGTCTTGCATAGCCATAGTATGGAAGTACTGCATTGATTCTTCCTGCTGATGCTCTCTTCATGGCATCAATCATGATAAGGAGTTCCATAAGGTTGTTGTTAACAGGATTGCTTGTTGACTGAACGATATATACGTCAACACCTCTTACTGTTTCTCCAAGGTTAACAGCAATTTCTCCGTCACTGAATGTCTTTACTTCGCACTTTCCAAGTGGCTTTCCCATAATGTCTGCAATCTTCTTTGCAAGTTCTGGATTTGAATTTCCAGTAAAAATTTTGTAATCGTTATATGAACCAGCTTTCATATTTTTCCTCGACTTTCTTAGTGATAAATTCTATGCATATGCATACACAAGTGATTATATCACATTGCATTCACTTTGTCATAACTAGTTGACATTTTTTTGCAAAAAGAATACTATTTATTCAACACGAACAAAAAGGAGCATTATCAATGAAACGTTCACAAAGAGTCGCATCATTAATCAAAATTCTTACAGATTCACCTAATACTCTCTTCGGTTTGCAGTATTTCTGCACTCTCTTCGATGCAGCAAAGTCAAGCATATCTGAAGATATCAAGGAAGCAAGCAGAGCTATTCTCGAAACAGGTACAGGTTATCTTGAAACAATCCCAGGAAAAAAAGGTGGAGTAAAGTTCATCCCTGATATTTCGGATGAATCCATAAGAGAACTGCAGGAAGAATTCTGCAAAAAGTTATGTGATCCATCAAGACTTCTTGGCGGAAACTTCCTTTACACATCTGATATTTTCTATAACCCAGTGCTTATGACAAAATCAGCGAGGGTGTTTGCAAAGAAATTCAGAAAACAGGAAGCAGACTGTGTTGTTACTCTTGAAACAAAAGGTATTCCACTCGCCTTCTCAGTTGCAAAGGAACTTGGTCTTCCTCTTGTTGTAATAAGACGAGATGCAAAAATTTCAGAAGGCTCAACTATCAGTATCAACTACTTCAGTGGTTCTGAAGACAGATTACAGAAAATGACCATGTCAAAACGTGCTTTAAAACCAAACTCAAAAGTAATCATTATCGATGACTTTATGCGTGCTGGTGGAAGTATCGTTGGTATCAAAGAAATGGTTAACGAATTCAATTGTGAAGTGGTAGCTATCGGTGTCGCTATTGTAAGTGTTCTTCCAGAAAAGAAAAAGATCAAGGACTATACAGCAATCTGCTATCTTGGAAATGTATCAACTGATGAGCGTATTATTGAAGTAATGCCAAATTACAATATTTAACTATTTGATATTCCAATATTAATATAACAGGTTATATGTTTTCATAATAATATATGACAATTTTCCACTTGCATATTATGCCTTTCTATCCTATAATAACTATGTTCTAATCAAAATAGAAAGGTAGATATATTATGAATATTACAGACGTTAGAATCCGCAGAATCGACGACGAAAGCAAAATGAAAGCTATCGCCTCAATCACTTTCGATGGTGAATTCGTAGTTCACGATATCAAGGTTATCGATGGACAGAATGGTTTATTTATTGCTATGCCTTCAAGAAAGGTTGGAGATGGAGAGTTCAAGGATATTGCTCATCCATTATCACCTGAAGTAAGAAGCAGAATTACAGATGCTATTTTAAAGGCATACGAACAGGCAGAATAATAAGTCAGGTAGAGGGTCAGTAATGACCCTTTATTTATTGCCTGAAAACACTAAAAAATGGAGGTTAAATAACCTCCATTATTTTATTTGTTGAGATGCCATTCCCAGTCAAGAACTTCAGGAATATCTGCTCCGTTTTCAGCTATATAATTCTTATGCTTTACAAGCATATCATTCATTTCCTGATAAAGATGAGCAGCCTTGTCTCCAAGTTTTGGAAGATGTTCAAGTACGTCCTTTACAAGGTTGAATCTGTCAATCTTGTTCTGAACTCTCATATCGAAGGATGTAGTGATTGTTCCCTCTTCCTGATATCCGTGAACATAGAAGTTTTCTTCATTTGGACGTCTCTGGGTAAGTTCGTGGATAAGCTTTGGATATCCGTGGAATGCGAAGATAACAGGTTTATCCTTTGTGAAGAGAATTTTGAATTCTTCATCTGTCAGTCCATGTGGATGATTTGTATGCTTTTCAAGTTTCATAAGGTCAACAACGTTTATGAATCTGATCTTGAGGTCAGGGAAATTGTCATTGAGTATAGTAACTGCAGCAAGTGCTTCAACAGTTGGAGTATCACCACATGATGCGATTACAACATCTGGTTCTCCATTGTCATCAGTTGATGCCCACTTCCAGATACCGATTCCCTGTGTTGTATGATTAACAGCTTCTTCCATAGTAAGCCACTGCTTTGATGGATGTTTTGAAGTTACCATTACATTTACATAATTCTTTGACTTGATGCAGTGGTCAAATACTGAAAGAAGACAGTTTGCATCAGGTGGAAGATACATTCTTACAACATCAGCCTTTTTATTTGCAACGTGGTCAAGCATACCTGGATCCTGATGTGTAAAGCCATTGTGGTCCTGCTGCCATACATTTGATGAAAGGATAAGGTTGAGTGATGAAATATCCTGTCTCCATGGGAGTTCCTTGCATACCTTAAGCCATTTTGCATGCTGTGAAACCATTGAGTCTACTACTCTTATGAAACTCTCATAACTTGCAAAGAAACCGTGACGTCCTGTAAGGATATATCCTTCGAGCCAACCTTCACACATATGTTCTGAAAGATATGAGTCCATAATTCGTCCATCAACTGCAAGATCTTCATCTTCATCTGTGAAATCAGCATTGAATGATCTCTTTTCTACTTCAAAGGCCTTGTAGAGTCTGTTGGACTTAGTTTCATCAGGACCGAATACTCTGAAATTCTTTTCGTCTTTATTAAGAACAAAGAGATCTCTTACATATGCGCCGAGTTCAAGCATATCCTGAGTTACTGTCTTTCCTCTTTCAACTTCAACTGCATACTTTCTGAAGTCAGGTGTTCTTAATTCCTTTCTGAGTTTTCCTCCGTTTGTATGTGGATTTGCACTGATTCTTCTGTCTCCAACAGGGTGAAGTTCTTCAAGATCAGGTCTTAATCTGTATTCATCTGTGAAAAGCTCTTCAGGTCTATATGACTTGAGCCACTGAGTAAGAAGCTCAAGATGGTCAGGCTTTGACATGTCGATAGGAACCTGATGTGCTCTGAAAGTACCTTCAACAGCATTTCCGTCAACAACCTTTGGACCAGTCCATCCCTTTGGAGTTTCAAGGATAATCATTGGCCACATTGGACGGTTTGTATCCCCTTCTTTTGCCTTCTTCTGATTTTCTTTTATCATTTCAATACACTTGTCTACAGTTTCAGCCATAAGCTTGTGCATTGTCATTGGGTCGTCACCTTTTACAGTGAATGGAATGTATCCACAACCCTTAAAGAAGTTTTCTCTTTCTTCCTGTGAAATTCTTGCAAAAATTGTAGGGTTTGCAATCTTGTAGCCGTTTAGATGAAGTACAGGAAGTACTGCACCATCACGGGCAGCATTTATGAATTTGTTTGAATGCCATGCAGTAGCAAGTGGACCTGTTTCAGCTTCACCATCTCCTACTACGCAGCAGCAGATAAGGTCAGGATTATCAAATACCGCACCATATGCGTGCGCAAGTGAATATCCGAGCTCACCGCCCTCATTGATTGAACCAGGTGTTTCTGGTGCTACATGTGATGAGATTCCGCCTGGGAATGAGAACTGCTTGAAGAGTTTCTTCATGCCATCTCTGTCTCTTCCTACATTTGGATAAACCTCACTGTATGTGCCTTCAAGATAGGCATTGGCAACAAAGAAGTTTCCGCCATGTCCTGGTCCTGAAATGTAGATGAGGTCAAGATCATACTTTCTGATTGCTCGGTTCATATGAAGATATACGAAGTTCTGTCCTGGAACAGTTCCCCAGTGACCTACAATCTTTTTCTTTACCTGTTCTCTTGTAAGAGGTTCCTCTAAAAGAGGATTATCGAGAAGGTAAAGCTGTGCAGCAGAAAGATAGTTTGCAGCTCTGAAATACTCATCCATCTTTCCGTAATATTCTTTTGAGTTGTAATCCATTTTATTACCTCCAAAAAATTAATAGAATGTTGCAACTTCCTCTTCTGGTGCAGGACACTTCTTGATTTCCTTTACGTGGAAAACAGGTCCTACTCCTTCATACATTTTATTGTACTCGCGTACAATTTCAGCTGTCATGATAATCCAGCCACCGTGTTCAAGCATTCTTGATGCAGGCCACTTGGCAACAAGACCGCCAAACTGAACGTCATCAGCACAGCATGTCATAATATGTCTTCCGATAACAAATTCGTCATTCTGAAGTCCTCCACCAAGCAGAGTTCTTCCCTTGAACTTCATAGTCTTGCCGTAGTAATCAGCTTCATTATCGTTCATATCAGAATACCAGAGAGCATAATCTTTATCCTCTACTTCGATTACGTCCTTCTTCTTGTCAAATGGAAGTTCATCAATGATATCGTCAACTTCCATCTTGTTAGGACCATATTCGTAGATGATTGTGCATCTTCTGTTTATTGTTCTTACAAGTTTGTGGTATGGCAT